>NZ_OY764544.1:3020660-3322726 GCF_963668475.1 uncultured Methanospirillum sp. | reverse complement strand
TCTGAAGGCGAGAGGGAAGCAATCCGGCTGATCGCAGATGCCGGTCTTTCTGCAGAATGCTGTACATATGTCAGGGCATTAAACCAGGACATTGACTGTGCGGCAGATGCAGGGGCTGACTCGGTCCACCTGGTGGTCCCGGTCTCTGATCTGCATATATCAAAGAAGATGCAGAAGACCCGCGAAGAGGTCCACACAATGGCGATGAGTGCTGTTGTGTATGCAAAAGAACGCGGCCTCATCGTGGAACTTTCAGGAGAGGATGCATCACGGGCAGATCAGGAGTATCTTGCGATGCTGTACCGTGACGGAGTTGCAAACGGAGCAGACAGGCTCTGCTTCTGTGATACGGTCGGTGTACTTACTCCTGAAAGGGCTACTGAGATCATCCCGCCCCTTTGCATGGCTCCGCTCAGTATTCATTGCCACAACGATCTCGGACTGGCACTTGCATCAACCCTCTCGGCCCTGAAAGCAGGGGCAAGCTGTACCCATGTCACGGTAAATGGTCTTGGTGAGCGGGCTGGCAATACACCATTTGAGGAGGTTGTCATGTCTCTTGAGACGTTATACGGGTACAAGACCGGGATAGACACAAAGAAGATCTACCCGCTCTCAACCCTCGTCTCCAGGCTGACCGGTGTGCCGTTCGCAACAAACAAACCGATAGTCGGAACCATGGCATTCACCCACGAGAGCGGAATTCATGCTCATGGACTCTTCCGTGATTCGCGGACATACGAGCCCATAACCCCCGAGTTAGTAGGACGGCAGCGAAGAATTGTCCTCGGGAAACATTCAGGGTCTGCATCAGTAAAGGCTGCACTGACCGAGCTCGGGTATAGTCCGAACCCACGCCAGCTCGAAGAGATCGTAAAACGGGTCAAGGCACTCGGTGATGAGGGACGCCGGGTGAGTGATACCGACGTGATGGCTATCGCTGATGCTGTTATGCTCCTTGAGTGCAAGCCGATCATCAGTGTCAAGCAGTTTACTGTGGTAAGTGGATCCAACATCCTTCCGACAGCCTCGGTCACGATGGAAGTGAACGGCGAAGAGGTGACGGGTGCAGCAACCGGTGACGGTCCGGTGGATGCAGCACTCAGGGTTCTGCAGCAGTCGGTCGCAAGTGCCGGCGATATCAGGCTCGACGAGTATCATGTCGAGGCGATCACCGGTGGAACCGATGCTATGGTTGATGTAACAGTAAAACTGAGAAAAGATGGAAGAACCATCACTTCACGCGGCGCCAGAACCGATATCATCCAGGCGAGCGTTGAAGCGGTTGTGACGGGAATGAACCGTCTGTTGAGGGAGTTAGATGAAAAGCGGCGCACAGATACTGATTGAAGGGCTGAAAGAGCAGGGAGTAGATGTCATCTTCGGGTATCCGGGCGGCGTTGTTCTCCCGATATATGATGAACTCTATGACTCTGACATCAGGCATATTCTGGTAAGGCACGAGCAGGCAGCCATCCATGCTGCTGACGGATATGCCCGTGCAAGTGGAAAGGTCGGAGTCTGTCTGGCAACATCAGGGCCTGGGGCCTGTAACCTTGTGACCGGACTTGCAACCGCCTACATGGACTCTATCCCGGTTGTGGCTCTTACCGGGCAAGTCCCTACCGTGCTCCTTGGAAATGACGCATTCCAGGAATCAGACATCACCGGGATCACCATGCCGGTGACAAAACATAACTTCCTCGTCCAGGATATCAAAGATCTCAAGCGGATCATCAGGGAAGCGTTTTATATCGCAAATACCGGCAGGAAAGGTCCGGTCCTCATCGACATCCCGAAGGATGTCAGCACGACAAAGATCCCTGATGAGGACGGGCCAGACCAGCAGATAAAACTCAGGGGCTACAAGCCGACATACCACGGCCACGGGAAACAGATCCAGAAGGCTGTCGAGCTCATCGAGGCAGCGAAGCGGCCCATCATCTACGCAGGAGGAGGGATCATCTCTTCAGAAGCATCAAAGGAACTGGTCGAGTTTGCAGAACGGACCTGCATGCCGGTGACAACCACCCTGATGGGTCTCGGGTGTATACCTGCAGATCACCCGCTCAACCTTGGCATGCTCGGGATGCACGGAACCGAGTATGCAAACTACGCGATCACCGAGTCAGACCTGCTCTTCTCAATAGGTGTCAGGTTTGACGACCGGGTGACCGGGAATCTGGCCACCTTTGCACCACATGCAAAGATCATTCACATGGACATCGACCCTGCAGAGATCGGAAAGAACAAGACTGTGGATGTCCCGATCGTCGGGGATGCAAAGAGTATCCTCACCGATCTTCTGAAGAAGATCCCGGGAGCCTGTTCTCATCCTGAATGGTCAGAGAAGGTGCAGGCCTGGAAGAAGAATCACCCGCTCAGGTTCAAAGAGGACGGGAAACTGCGCCCACAGTTCGTGATCAGAAAACTCGCAGAGATCCTTGAGGGAAAAGGAGTCATTGTCAGTGAGGTCGGGCAGAACCAGATGTGGACTGCCCAGTACTACCAGTTCTCACGCCCGAGGCAGTGGGTCACGTCCGGAGGACTCGGGACGATGGGATTCGGATTTCCCGCAGCCATGGGTGCCCAGGTTGCAACACCTGACGAACCCGTGGTGGTAATCGCGGGAGACGGCAGTTTCCAGATGAACATCCAGGAACTAGGGACCATTGCCCAGTACCAGATCCCGGTGAAGATCGTGATCCTGAACAACCAGTTCCTCGGGATGGTCAGGCAGTGGCAGGAGCTCTTCTACGAACGGCGGTACTCATACACGGAACTGCCGGAGGTGCAGTTTGAGCAGATCGCAAAAGCATACGGCATCGGGGCAGAGACCGTGAGAAGTATCGCGGACGTCGAGCCTGCACTGAAACGTGCTCTTGACCACAAGGGCCCGTACCTTCTTGATTTCAGGGTCGAGCGTGAAGAGAACGTCTTCCCGATGGTCCCGGCAGGGGCAGCCATCAGTGAGATGATCGTCGGCCACCACACCGAACACGAGGAGGAGTAGATGAACCGCCATATCTTCAGTGTCATGGTCGAGGACAGCCCGGGGGTTCTCTCAAGGGTAACCGGCCTCTTCTCACGCCGGGGCTTTAACATCGAGAGCCTGGCCGTCGGGACCTGCGAACAGCCTGATACCAGCAGGATCACCATCGTTGTATCAGGAAACGATGTCCAGATCGAGCAGGTGAAAAAACAGCTCAACAAACTGATCGAGGTCATCAGGGTTCTGGATATCACCAACTCAGAGCATGTGGAGCGGGAGCTTGCCCTCATCAAAGTCAGGGCAGAACCGGGTGAGGTCAGATCTGCGATCATGCAGATTGCAGGAATATTCAGGGCAAAGATCATCGATGTCGGGACCGATTCGCTGATGATCGAGGTGACCGGGGACTCAAGCAAGATCGCGGCAATCGAGGACCTTATGAGCCCGTACGGAATCCTTGAGATGGTCAGAACAGGCAAGATTGCACTCCAGAGGGGTGCAGGCACCGCCTGTTCCGGCAGGTAACTGAAACAGGATCTCTTTTTTTCCCTCCTGGTTTCTCATCCCCTTTTTCCGTAGATTGATATTCAAGACAGTCATAACAGGTATATACCAGGGCATGGCTGACGTTCAGCCGGGGAGAAGAGAAGATATGCCTACCGTATTAATCATCGACGATAATCCAGAAGACCAAAGCAACATGGCAGAGATCCTGAAGAGCGAAGGGTATGATACTGTAGCTGCCGGGATGGGACCGGAGGGTATCAAACTCTGCCGCGAACACAGACCTGACCTTATCATGCTGGATCTTGTCATGCCGGATATGAACGGGATTGAAACGCTCAGAGAGTTTAAAAAAGAGTTTCCGGGTATCCCGGTCATCATGTGCTCTGCAGCCGGGCTTGAACAGGTTGTGGCCCTTGCCCTTCGGGTTGGGGCAACGGGGTACATTGTCAAGCCGTATGACCGGGACACAGTTCTCAAGAACCTGAAAGGCCATATCGCAGCAGGGAAGCCCCCTGCCTAACAGATATTCCTGAACAACGAGTCATTCGTCGATCTGCGGCTCTACTCTATCTACTTCTTCTGCTGCAGGTACCGCATCTTTCTTGAGATCATCAGCCCGACCGTGTTGTCCCCGCCAAGGGCGAACGCCCGCTCATGGGCAATTGCAGCCTCTTCAAACCGTCCCAGATTCTGGAGGGCATCCCCTTTCAAAAACCAGGCCCTGGCATTCTCGTCATCTTCTGCAAGCACCCGGTCATACGCGGTAACAGCAGCCTCGTGCTGACCGGTCAGCCAGAAGAGCTCAGCATGAAGTGCCCAGGGTTCAGGGAGATCGGGAGCAATCTCGATGATCTTCTCCACAGCCTGCAGGGCTTCATCATATGCCCCGCTCTCATAGAGGGATTTTGTATGAGAGAAGAGCAGTTTCGGATCTTCTGGAAACTGTTTCAGGGCCTCTACAACAGCACGGGCCGCCTCATCCTGCCTTCCACAGGCCGTCTCGGCATCAGCCTTCAGACGCCAGGCCTCGGGATCGTCCGGCCGCTGCTCAAGCACGAGACCAAGGGGCCTGAGTGACTCTTCGTATTTTCCTGCTGCACAGAGACTGCGTGCGTACCTGAGAAGGATCGAAGGGTCACGGTTCTTCTCCCCGACATGACCGAAGGCTTCAGCAGAGCGTTCATACTCACCAAGACGATAGAGTGCCTTGCCCTTCATCGCCCAGATCTCTGAATCATCAGGGGTGAGATCCAGGTACTGATTGAAACTTGCAACCGCCTTTTCGCACTTCCCAGCCGCATAGAGTGTAACGCCCTGCTTTTTTATCATCACCGGATCATCAGGGAGATGAAGGGCAGCCTGCTGGTATGCCTCTGCAGCCTGGCTGTAATTGCGAAGAATTTCAAGGGCTGCTGCCTTTCTTCGCCAGAGTTCGCCATTGCCGGTATCCCTGATGAGGGCCTTCTCAAGGAATCTGATGGCTTCCTTATATTTCCCAGCCTCAAAAAGCGTCACTCCCAGGATACCGGGGATCTTGTTGTCGTCAGGAGCATACCTGGAGGCTTCAAGCAGTGAGAGCGAGGCATCCTCAAACAGGCGCAGTGACTGCTCAATCTCGGCCTTCAGGATCCAGAGATCTGCATTCTTCTCATACTTCTCAAGAAGGCGTTGAACCTTTCCATGTGCCTCCTTCACCTGGCCGGTCTGGAATAAGGCTGTTGCATACCCATACAGCACATCATAACTCCCTGCCGCAGGGTCAACCACCTTTTCGTACGTCTGGCAGGCACCCTTGAATGAGCCGATCTTCACCTGCAGTTCAGCTTTCCTGACAAGTGCATCCTGGTTTGCAGGATCGATCTCAAGAGCGTGGTTGAGTGACTGGATCGCATCAGGCGACTGGTTCTGTGAGATCTGAATCTGTGCAAGAAGCATCCAGGAGTCGGTTTCAGAGTTTGAGATCTGGATAGAGTGCTTCAGGATGAACTCAGCCTTCTGGTACTCCTCCATTGCTACCAGTGCTTTTGCATGTGAGAACCAGGCCTGGTAATCATCAGGCTGACTGTCCTCAACCTGCTCAAAAGTAGTGATGGCATCAGCATACCGTTTCAGTGCCAGAAGCGTGAGACCATACCAGTACACAGCCTCGACATTGCTCTTCTCCCTGGAGATGGCCTCTTCCAGTTTTACAACTGCACCATCGTACAGCCCGAGTTTGTACAGGGAGACACCAAGCAGGAAGAAGACCTCGTCATCGCCTCCGAACCGTTCGATGAACCGTTCAGCAACCCTGATGAGTTTCTGGTGTTCGTTCTGATACGCAAGAGCGTTGAGGTATACTTTCCAACTGTCAACAGGTATCGGGCCTATCTTGCAGGCCTTCTCAAATGACGCGATCGTTCCAGGATATTCACCCAGCTCAAAACAGGTCACCGCATGATTTACCCAGGTGTCAGGCCGGTCGGTCTTCTGGATAGTTGCATGTTCGAACGACTTCAACGCATCATCATGGCTGCCAAGTGAGCGGAGCGCCATTCCACGCTGGTTCCAGGCAGTGGTGTTATCAGGATCAAGATCGAGGGCTTTCTCGTATGATGTTACTGCTTCGCGACAGTCTCCCCGTTCGTACTGCGCATCTCCAAGGAGGACCCATACATTGGGTTTCTTCGGATTTCTCCGGGTTGCCTGGTTGAATGCACTTATCGCACGCGAGTAGTCATACTGGCGGGTTGCAACCATCCCAAGCCCAATCCAGGAGTTGACATTGCCGGGATTGAGTTTGAGGGCATGCTGAAATGATTTTATTGCATCGTTGTAATGACGTAACTTAAAACGTGCGGCACCATGGTTATGCCAGTACGACGGGTTGTTCTGGTCGAGCATGATGGCATGATCGAACGCCTGGATAGCAGCCTCGTACTTTTTAAGGTGAAGAAGTGCCAGACCATGAGCGTTATAGTACCCAGGTGTCTCCTGCCCTTCATGAATGATCTGGTTCAGGATGTCGGTAACACCGTCGGTATCTCCTGACAGTTCTGCCTTCAGGAGCGAGTGAGTGTACCTGACCTCAAAATTCCAGGGCTGCAGTTTGAGCACCTGCTGGTACGCACTGGTAGCCATCTCCAGATCCCCCATATCTGCATGAAGATCACCAAGCAGGTTCCAGGCATCTGCAAACTCGGGGTCTTTCTTCACAGCCTCAAACAGGGCCTCCACTGCCTGTTCGGTCTCACCGATATGGCTCAGGGCTCCGGCCTGACCGAAGTAGGGCATCGGATCATCAGGAGCGATCTCACATCCGATCTGGTACGCATCTATTGCCTCCTGATGATCGCCGAGCTGTTCGTAGCAGTATCCTTTCAGCACCCAGATCTCAACCTGACTGAGACCACAGTCTGTCGCCTCCTCAAGATCTGTCAGGGCTTCCTTGTACTGCTCCTTTGAGACAAGGCATGAACCACGGTACATCCATGCGAGGCAGATCGAGGGCTGGTTCTCAATCAGCCGGTTAAAAACCCCGATAGCCTCTTTGTACATTCCGACTTCGTGGTATGCGATACCGATCTGGAGCTGGGCGTTGTTATTTCCAGGAGCATACTTGAGGGCATTGTGGAACATCTTGATGGCATCACGATGCCGTTCCTGTTTTGAGAGAACGATCCCTATCTGGTACCAGAGTTCGGCATTTTCAGGATCGCTACGGAGTCCTTCCTTGAATGCATAAAACGCCTTGTCAAGTTGCTCCTTCTTGAGAAAGGATGCCCCCATTACAAGCCATTTCTGGGTATGGTCCTGAGGATCTGAATATTTTGACATGAAGGGCACCCCGGGGATATTATAGTGACAGTTCTTCCAGTAGAATAGTGTCTGAATTATTCCTGTTGATAATAATCCAGCAGATCAGAAAAGCATTACGGGTAGGAGAGGCATCATCACTCCGGGGTGAAGAACCGTAAGGTATTACATCTATCAGGAGAGGATAGTAGCTAACAGGTATAGGGGGATATGAGATGACTGAATCAATAAGTGATACCGGGCAGAGAGGTGAGATGGAGAGGATGAAGCAGGAGATTGAGGAACTCAGGTCTCATCAGAGAGAGTCTGATTTTATCTTCACGCAGAATCCAAATCCGATCCTCATTTGGAGCAGGGATCTGAAAGTCGTTGGTGTGAACGATGCCTTCATCAAGGCTACCGGATGGAGCAGGGAGAAGAGCATGTCTGCTACCCTGCACGACTTTGTATATCTTGACAAAAAGGGGGAGGGACTTGCAGAGACCGTAAAAGACAGAACACCAAAGGTCGGCGAGGCAACCTTCCAGTTTCCTTCAGGGATCGTCACCTGGGTCAGGCATACAATACCTATCCTTGACAACACGGGTGATATTGATAAGATACTCTCGGTGTATAATGACATCACCGAGATCAAAAAACTCCAGCAGCAGGCTGATTCAATAATTGATCAGAACCCGCTTCCGATCCTCCATTTCAATCCCTCATTTGAGATCCAACAGGCAAATATCGCATTTTGTGAACTCTCCGGATACTCCAAAGAGCAGTTACTCAGTATGAAAGTATCTGATATGAAGATCCTCAGCATGGTTGGGCAGGGATCCAAGGCTGCAATACAGGAGAAGAAGAGATGTAAATGCGAACTGGTAATGGATTTCCCAAGCGGCAGAAAAGAGATGGTCGGAAACACGATACCCCTCATTGATGAGAGAGGGAACGTGACATCCGCCTTTGGTGTCTACATTGATGTAACAGAGGAGCACAGACAGGCACACGAGAACCTGATCCTGCAACGCCGGTCTGCATCTATCATAGATGATAATCCATTCCCATTCATCCTCTGGAACCCTGAACTGAAGGTAGTGGAGATGAATCCGGCTGCATTCCATCTGATGGGTTTTCAGAAGAGCGATATCGGAAAGATCACGATAAAGGACTTCAACTACGTGAAGCAGTCGGGGGAGAGCGTCGCAGACACCTTCAGAACAAAAAAGCCGAGCAAAGGCGATGCCACCATCCGGTTCCCTGCAGGTGAGAAGAGTGTTGAGCGGTACAACATTCCTCTCATTGATGAGGAGGGCACGGTATACAACGTTCTGACCGTATATAACGATGTTACAAACCAGAAACATGCGATCGACGAGATAATCCAGGTTGCCCTCGCTGCCGAAAAGGGAGATCTCACAGTCAGAACCCACCAGGATCAGTATACCGGTGACTACTTTGAGATAGCCAAAGGTATCAACCAGGTGCTCGATACCCTTGTCACACCGTTCGAGGTCTTTGGCAAAAAGGTCGGCGAGATATCTGCCGCAACAGAAGAACTTGCGGCAAGTGCAAAGGAGGTCTCAAATGGAACACATGTCCTTGCTGAGAGCTCGAATATCGTTGGGCATAACGCAGAGCAGGGTGAGGACGGGGTAAAGCAGATCCTGAACGCCATGGATGATCTGAACAGGACGGTATCAGACATTGCTGTGCGGAGCGAGTCGGTTGCGAGACTTGCAACCGATGCCGATGAGAAGAGCCAGCTCGGAGTTGAACTGGCAAAGAAGGCTGAGGAGGTGATGGTAGGGATATCAAAGAACTCAGGCCAGGTTGATCTGATCGTTCAGGACATCAAGTCACAGATGGACCAGATCGGCAAGATCGTGAATGTCATCACCGATATCGCGAACCAGACAAACCTCCTTGCCCTCAATGCAGCAATCGAGGCTGCACGTGCAGGTGAGGCAGGACGAGGATTTGCTGTAGTTGCAGCAGAGGTCAAGTCACTGGCCCAGGACTCACGGAGATCAGCAGAGAATATCGCGGACATGATCAGATCCCTGCAGGACAAGTCAGTTCAGGCCGCCCTGGCAGTTTCAGAGGCCGGAGCCATTGTCAAGGAAGGAGATGCAGCTCTCGCAGAGACGCTGAACGCATTCAGGATCATCGCCGAGTCGGTAGGGGACATCTCGACAAATGTAACCGGGGTAGCCGCAACTTCAGAGGAACAGGCTGCGTCGGTCGAGGAGATCACCGCCAGCATCAGCGAACTTGCAAACCTGCTCCAGGAGACGACCAGGCAGGCGGTAGACTCTGCAGCAGCAACCGAGGAGGCATCATCATCCATCGCCCAGATAGAAAAGGTAATAACAGAAGTGTCAACCAATATCGAACAGGTAGCCAGGGAATTAGCACGGTTTCAGGTCTAACGGGTGAGGAGAAATGGCCATAGCAGCAAATCAACAGGACAGTTCCGGCGGAATCGGGGCAGCGGCCGGGAACGATGAGGTACAGGTTGTTGAATTTCTTATCGGAGAGGATAAGTTCGCAGTCAATCTCTTTGATGTCAGGGAGATTGTAGAAGCGAGTAAGATAACACCCCTTCCACATGCATCATCATATATCAGGGGTATCATCGATCTGCGAGGAGAGATCACAACCATCGTTGATCTCCGCCACCTGCTCAGAATAAAGAAGGCGGGCGACAACAACAGCGAAGACCTCAGGTTCATTGTGCTCGATGAGTCGGTAACAGACGGGAAGACCGGAGTTGTTGTCGACGAGGTCACTTCCGTGCTCACGGTCGCGGTTGCTGATATCGACCAGAACTCTCACGGGGCAGGTGACGAGTCATACATTCTTGGTGTCATTAAGAAAGAGGTCGGAGAGCGGGGAGAGAGCAAGAAGGAACTTGTGATCTGGATAGATATCTGCGGGCTCATCAAGCAGGCCGGTGGAATCAGTCAGTAATCTCATCTTTTTTGAAGACAGACACTGACTTTCATACCGGACAAATTCGCTGGATTCATATATCACAGTCATCCAGTGAGTTATATGAGAAGGGCTCTGATCTTCCTTTGTTTTGTGATCGGTATCACTCTGTTCTCGCATACATATGCAGAGCAGACTGATACGGACAATGACTCCAGACACCAGGATATGATGGATCTCATCGGAAGAGTATCTGATGAGATAACAACAGGCCTCATGGTGGTCGAACATGAGAACGAGAAGAGTTCAATGGCACTCTCAAGCGGCACACGTGCAGGCGAGAATGCTACCGCAGTCCTGAACAAGAAGGTTGCTTCAATTCCATTTGCCCACTCCTCACTTGTAATAGAGCCTTCAGGACTTGTGACGGCAGCTGCACCGGCAGAGTACCAGAACCTTGTTGGCGTCTATCTCAACGATTCTGCAGTTACAACCGCACATGCAAAGAAGGAACCAGTACTGAGTGACATCTTCCTTCTCAAAGAGGGATTTTATGGTGTTTCGTTCAGTTATCCGATCTTCTCGTCAGAGAATGAGTACCTGGGTTATACCGATGTCACCTTCAGACCAGAAGAGTTCCTAAGGCAATACATCATTCCTCTCGTCGAGCAGAAGAGGTATGATATCATGATCGTCCAGCCCAACGGACAGATCGTGTACGAGAGCAATGAAGAAGAGATTGGCAGAGATGCCCTGACTGATCCCCTGTATTCTGATCCAACCCTCCACCAGGCTGCAGTGAACATAACAGCACAGAAGTCAGGTGTCTCGTCGTACCAGTTCTGGAATAAGAACTGGAATAAGTCAGTGCTGAGAGAGGCGGTCTGGGATACTCTGGAGTATGATAACCAGAAGTGGCGAATAGTTGTTATCGGTGACATTGACGAGTCACAGCCTGATGCAGTCCTGACAAATGAAAACCCGGGCAGCGAGAACCCTGACCTCAATAGCTCGATTGCTTCACTGAATGACTTCATGGCTAATGCCACTGATTTTGCAGCAGAAGAAGGTCAGACAGAGGCCTGCAATGTATTCAATAACCTTTCTGGCCCGTATGTCGCAGGAGATCGATACATCTTCGCCTACGATATGGATGGGACAGCACGTGCACTGCCTTACCAGCCAGGGTTTATCGGAAAGAACAGGATGAATCTCACCGATGTAAACGGATTTGCGATCCTTCCCGCAATGATTGATTTAGCCAGAGAAGGTGGCGGTTACATCTACTTTGTCTATCCGAATCCTGCACAGAATTACACCCCAATGCTCAAACTTTTCCAGATAAAACCAGTTGATGAGAACTGGTTTATCGGTTCCGGGATTTATCTTCCAAAAATCAATGCATCAATACCACAACAGAATCTCACCGGGCTTGTAGGCAGAGTGAAAAATGCCTCAACTCACGTAGATGATGTCGGAAAGGAGCAGGCACTTGCTGACTTCAATGACAGAAACGGTACGTATGCTGATGGCGGAGATTACATCTTTGCGTATGGCTATGACGGAACCACCCTCGCTCTCCCCCATCAGCCTGAACTGATCGGCACAGACCGGTCAGATTACACCGACCAGTTCGGATGCCCGATCATCAGAATGGAGATCAATGCAGCAAAGCGAGGCGGCGGATATGTGTATGTGGTCTATGGCAACCCTGATACCGGCAAAAACGAGGTGAAACTCTGTTATGTCAGTCCTGTCGGAGATGACTGGCTCGTTGGGTCGGGGATCTACACCGGACAGAATCTTATTGAGTAAGACCGGATGGCCGGTATAGTACAAGGCCACATTTGAGCAGGGCAGGTACCCTGACCTGCATCATCTCCTGTCTACCAGCCTTTTTGGACGCCCGGGAAGAGTTGAGAGTTCAAGTCCCCCTGGCGGTGTGATATTGAATGTCACAGACAGTGTTCCATCCTTGTAATGCTGAAACATGCCTGGCTTTGCCGCAAAGAACGATTTCAGGAAGGTTTCAGTTATCAGGTCAGTTTCAGACGGTTTCGGGTCTTTTGCTTCCATGCTCACCCGCATCACTGTCTTCTCATCATCACCACCGGAATAGAGGAAAGCCTCGTACTCCCCGGAGAGATACTCCATATTCTCCCTCTGAAACACTCCCCGCTCAATATCAACCCTGTTCAGAGGTGTTCCCTGTACCCAGAAGGTTTCTGCTTCACGTTGGGGACTGTAGATCTTCATATGGGTTCTCCCGCAGGCACATGTATCACGGGAAGTGACAACAGTGGTGTCTTCAGTATCATAGTTGATCAGGATCGTTCCGCACGACTCACCTTCAGGGAGAAGGGTTGTCAGAACGATACGCCCGCATTCACCATCATTGACAAAATCCTTCATCTGATCATCGTAAATGTCCATGTGAACCAGATCTTCGGGAACATGAAGTCCCTGTCTGGCAGAACATTGACCGCACATCGTGCCTTCTGTACTTCCGTAGGTGTTGAAGACATCACAGCCCCACAATTCGGTGAGGTACGCCTTTGACTCTTCAGCATATGCCTCTCCGCCGATGATAAGTCTCTTGATTCCAGAGTCTTCAGGTCTGATGCCTTCTGCCTTCATCTTCTCGGCAAGCTTGAGAAATTTAAAGACACTACCTACGATTCCTGTGGGACGATAGTTCGTAATCACCCTGAGCGGGAAGGTACACTTTCCGGTCGGGATGATGGTAAATCCAATGTTGCGGGCTGCGAGAGTCATGGTGTTTGCACCCACATTCATCCCGTACGATGCACAGACGATAACCCGGTCTCCGGGCCCTATGCCCTGTGATACAAAGATTCGTGCATATTTTTCAGCAAACCGCTTCCAGTCATCCCATGTCAGGAAGTAGCTCTTCGGCACTCCGCTCGTCCCGCTCGTCTCATGAATGGTGAAGATTTTTTCCCAGGATGTACTCTTAAACCCAAACTCCTCCATGTTCGGGGGCTGGTGGGCACGGATATCTGCTCCCGTGATCATCGGAAGTGAGAGGAGATCATCATGGCTGCGAATGGTATCGGGATCTATACGATGTGTTTTAAACCATTTTCTGTAAAAAGGAGAGTGTTCGTTTGCATATGTGACCGTATGATGAATCCGCTCGTCGATGAGATCATCCAAGTTCCCCCGATCCATCGTTTCAAGAGACTCACGGTAGTACCGATTACTGTTCATGGTTCCCCCCTGTTCATCCAGTAGCACTTCGTGGTGACGAGGTGTATATACTTCAGGATATTTACACCTTCAGTATGGCCTGAAGATGTCTTTCATTACCAGGCAGATCACATACCAGAAGGATACACAGGTATGAAGATCGGATATCCCTGTATCAACAGAAGCATAGATTGCAGTTCTGGAAGAACATTCAGGCTGGAATCGTATTCAGATGAGAGGCTGATTACAACCGTTGCAGGGAATCTGACCTGTCTGAAGAGAATCCTTGAGTGGAACTGTGAGAATAAAATCAGATTCTTCAGAATAACATCAGATATAATTCCCTTTGCGTCACATCCGGTCTGTACTTTTCTCTGGAAAATACACTTTCATGATGAACTGGAAGAGATCGGACACTTCATCAGGGAATCGGGAATGCGGATATCGATGCACCCGGACCAGTTCATCATTCTCAATTCTCCTGATGAAAAGGTGGTGTCGCGGAGTATAGACGAACTCATGTACCATGCCGAACTGCTTGATGGCATGAACCTGGACAGGACTGCAAAGATCCAGCTCCATGTCGGTGGTGTCTATGGTGATCCAGAGCAGAGCATCGCAAGATTCATTCGCACCTATAAGAGCCTTGATCCGTCCGTACAAAACCGTCTCGTGGTTGAGAACGATGATCAGCGGTTCACAGCTGCCGACTGCCTGAAGATACATGAGGAGACAGGCATACCGGTCCTCTTTGACGTTTTTCATCACACCTGCAAGAATTCCGGTGAAGATACCGGGGAGATGCTGAAGATGACAGGTAAAACCTGGAGTCGGAGCGACGGGATACCCATGACTGATTACAGTTCCCAGCACCCGGAAAAACGTGCAGGGAGCCATACCGAACATATAGATCCTGATGATTTCAGAAATTTTCTCAGGGTCTCAAGCCCGTTTGACATCGATATCATGCTTGAGATAAAGGACAAGGAGAAGAGTGCAATCGAAGCAGTAGCAATCGCAGGGTCAGATCCCAGGTTCTCCTGATTCATGTGCAGTTCTGAGATCTGAGTGTGGCATACCAACGGTAGAAAAAAAGTTTTCTAATCAATGCCCTTTTGTCAGGAAATACGAGCCGATGCAGAGTGCAAGAATTGCGAGGGCAAGCATAAGAGCATCTGATACGACAACCATCTTCATTGAGATGACATTTTTGAAGAACGCAACGATGAGGATGATGATGATAACCTTGATGATCTTGCTCTTCAGCTCATCAAGCGAGGTTATCTGTAGAAGCGGATGATCCACATCGTCAGCAGAGTCACGGGCGATGTCAATTTTGGAGATGATCAGTTCATACAGACCAAAACTGAAGATCAGGAAGAAGACCGCGATCAGGTAGAGATCGAGTGCACCGATAAAATCCTTTAAAATATCCTCATTGCTTATCATCTCGTGATTTGTGATGATTCCCGGAGCAGTGAGGATTATCTCCTTTACAGGGGTCAGGATCTCCAGTGTTCCCATGATGAAGAGTGCAATGGATGCAAAACCGCAGAAAAAAACTGCCAGAAGGGTGATGTACCTGAACTTCCAGAGCCAGTACTCGATTGGGTTCAGAACCCGGGATTCAAAATCCTTCTCAAGATGCTGATTAATACCTTTAATCATGATTGTCCTGAAAATTCTTGGAGAGAGGGGAGTTAAGGTTTGTGATATCGGTCTCTTTTTTGCAGTGAAAATCCAACCCGGTGGGCAGGTCAGACTGAGTGAAAAATTGATTCACTTCAGAGCCCGGTGGTAAGATGTGGATACATAAAAATGGCATGTATGTAACAAAATGATATATGGATGGTATTTGTAAAATATCTGGAACAATAGATAAAACGTACTATCACTTTCGCACTGTTTATCAAACCTATTTATACCGAACAGTAAGACTCTCTGCAGGAACCGGATCTAAAGCCTGGTTCATCGAGAGGAATAATCGTGATCAAGTACCATTCAGTGGTTTTAATCTGCAGGGACCTACAGATCAGCCGCACATTTTACCAGGAACTCTTTGATCTTACCATAGAACTTGAGATCGAGGGACTAACAACCTTCATTGGAGGAATATCACTCTGGGACCGGGCGTTTGCATCAGGACTCCTGTACAAAGGAGCAGACATATCAAAACCACCAGAGAGACCGGGACAGGAGATCTACTTTGAGACAGATGAAATAGATGCATTCTTCAGCAGGATCACCAGCAGAGGAGTAAAACTCCTTCACCCGATCGAGAAGACTCCCTGGCAGCAGAGGACTGTGCGGTTCTTTGATCCTGACGAGAACCTGATCGAAGTTGGAGAGTCCATGGAAGAGGTGATCAGAAGAATTGCACGGGAGGGACACACACCTGAAGAGGTTGCTGACCTGACCTTTATGCCGATTGAGATCATCAGGGCGGTTCTGACCCAGGAACTGTCATAGTAAAACCATAACGAAGAAGATTTCACTATTAAAAACCCAGACAATACTATGAGCACAATAAACGGAGTCTGCCAGAGCTGTGGAATGCCATTTGCTTCACCTGCTGATTTGGGGACCGAAGCGGATGGAACACCCTCGGCACAGTACTGTACCTACTGCTACCAGAACGGAAAATTTACTGAACCTGATGCAACAGTAGACCAGATGGCTGAGAAGTCAGGGGCGATCATCTCACAGATGTTTGAGATGCCCCTTGACAAGGCAAAGGAGCTGAGCAGGACACAGATTCAGAACCTGGTCCGCTGGAGCGGTAGAGTCATCCCAACATGCGAGAGCTGTGGAATGCACCTCGTTTCAGACCAGGATGCAGGAACCGAGAAGGATGGAACACCGAGCACCCGGTACTGTACATACTGTTATCAGAAAGGAGCTTTTACTGAACCGGAACTTACCAAAGAGACCATGATACAGAAGTATGCCGCGATGTTTGCAGCTCAGAATGGTATGCCTGTTGACAAGGCAGAACAGATGGTAAGCCAGTTCACCAGTACCCTCCCCAGATGGCAGTAACACACCCCCTTTTTTTGAGCGGATGTGAATAAAATACTTTTTTTGTGGTAGAGAGACGGAGTTCAACTTCACTGTAAACCAGATTCTATCCAAGAGCGGAGAGGAACGGGTTTTATGGATGATCCAAGCGATACCATAGGGGGCATAGGTATCCATTAGAATGAAGTGAACCTCGTCTCAACCCCAGACGCGAATGAGAACAGAGATTCCTGTTCTGCTACCAAAGTCAACTTTTTTGACCAGAATAAGCCGGTTAACAAGATCAATCCGCTCTACTGGCAGCATATTGGTGAAGTTGTCAACAAGGATTGTAAACTCTCTCCAATCTACCGGTATTAACGAAGAGATCAGAAATTTTTGTGTCTGGTAATTAGGTCAGCACAACTGTTATCTAACGGAGGTACGGGTGCAGCGAACAAAGCCACGTAGAATCAGACACGGATTCACCCAGGTATCTCTGCACAGGTTGAGAGAAAGGCTTCAAAAGAGCGGGGGGTGACCTCCCGACAGTCGGGAGGCCTGAAATGTGAGTGTTTGATCAGGTTTATCTGGTGGTATATCAGGACATGGCAGTCCACGTATATCGGAGGAATTTAGGATCAGGCAGTGACCTTCTTTGCTATCTCCTTACCTGCTGCAAAGGCCTTATCCAGTTCACTCTCATCAGGCACATAGAGGACCTCCATGCCATCAACAACGGTGAATCCTGCGGTCTTGAGTTCTTCTGCAACCATCTTAATCGCTCCACCCTTTCCACCCATGGACCCGAAGGTCAGGGCAAACCGCTCGCCGGTCCGGTTAAAGTGCAGACCCTTAAGGTAGTACAGCAGATCACCGATGCTCGGGTACGGCATGTCATTGATCGTCGGAATCCCAACCATGATAGCTTTTGACTCAAGGATATGCTTGACGATTTCAGAGCGTTCGTCCTCATGGAGGTTAAAAACCTTCACGTCACATCCACCAGCCATTGCTCCTTCGGCAAGAGCATGACCGAGCATCTTGGTCGAACCGTGCATCGTGTCGTAGATGATGGTGACCTTCTTCTTCATCCCGGCACCGGTAGCCCAGCCAACATACGCACTGATGATCTTCGAGGGATCAGTCCAGATCTGACCGTGTGACGGGGCGATCATCTTCACCTTGCTGAGCAGGTCGAGGTTGGTCAGCTCGGTTGCCTTCTTGAGGAAGAGCGGGGTGAGCGGGACTATCAGGTTTGCATAGAACTTCTGGGCTGCATCCATCAGGATGTACTCAGGAATATCGGTGTCAAGCCTTTCTGCAAAGCAGAGATGCTGACCGAACGCATCGTTCGGGAAGAGAATCCCGTCTTCAGCATAGAGGGTGAACATAGAGTCAGGCCAGTGAAGCAGGGGAGCTTCTACAAAGGCAAGGGTCTTGCCCCCGATGTCAAGGGTCTCTCCGGTCTTGACATTCTTGTATGTTGCGTCCTTGAGAGCCGGGTAGTGCCGGATAAGCCCATTCTGGCAGATCTCAGTACAATAGATCGGTGCATTCGGGAAGCGTTTGTGAACCTCCACAAGCCCGCCGGAGTGATCCTTCTCGACATGGTTCTGCACGATGACATCGATATTAAGATCTTTTCCTTCACGGGCACATGCATCAGCTATCCGTCCCCACATCTGTGCGGTCTGACCCGGATAGACGTTGTCGATGAGAACGGTCTTCTCGCCGAAGAGGAGGAAACAGTTGTACGAGGTTCCGTCCAGTGTGTATCCGTGGTAGGTTCTGAGGTCCCAGTCAAGAGTTCCGACCCAGTATACACCATCAGCGATCTTGTATGCTTCAGCTTTCATGATTGATTCTCCATTCGTATTACTGCGAACATTCTATTACATGCGAACGAGTATAAAGGTTGCGATCAAATATCTGTATGTGAACCTGGCTGGTGTCATTGAGAACCATGAACCTGAGGGTGAGGTCACCCTCTACTCAACAAAGACGAGTGTTGTCGCGATAGACAGCCTGATCAAGCGGCGTATTATCAGAATAATTTCAGAGGGTGAGATCTCGTTCGATGAGATCGTCTCACGAACAGGCAAAGCGAAATCAACGATATCAGTGCACCTTCGTGACCTTGAGACCGCAGGCCTCATCAGGTCGCGACCTGATCCCGATGACCACCGGAGAAGACTCCTCTCCATGATATCAGAGCCCATCGGACGGCTCACGAACACAGATCGCAAGACAGCCCAGAGACACATCCATGAAGAGGAGGGCACACTACCCTTCACCGAAGGAGACATCGCATCCTTCTTCAGTTACACGCTTCGGGTCTTCAGAACAGAGGCGATGAACCTTGGAATGAATATCGATCCTATCCTCCACAGGTCAGGGAAGCGGATCGGAAGAGCACTTGCCCCGCTGGTTGCTGATCAGACAATTGCCGGAAAAGTCGGGAAGATGGATGCGTTCTGGCAATCATACGGTCTTGGAAAAATAACCCTCATCTCTGATGAACCGCTCACCCTGAAGGTTGAAGGCTGTTTTGAATGCCAGGACCTGCCTGTGACCGGGCATGGATCATGTGCCTTTGACATCGGTGTTCTCTCATCCATCTTCTCTGAAGAGTTCCAGGACAGACCCGAGGTTGTCGAGGTGGAATGCTACTCCTCAGGTTTTGATCACTGCACCTTTCTCATAACCAGGCGTGAACAGCCAGGGCAGGAGGATAATGTCCATGAACAGATGGAAAATTTGGGAAGTGTTATTACCCCTGAAGGGGTACAATAAACCGTATTCTTTCTGCAGATCATCTGTTCTGCTGCTCTTTTCTAAAATTTGCCGGGCTTCATGGCGTTTATTGGGGGTCCATTATGACGGGAACTACCAAAACCACTACCAGTAATCATCAGACTAATCTGACTCATGACATTCCGCGAACGATGAGCACGCAGCATCCCGACAACGTCACCACCCCGTTCTTTGCAGCTAACCCGGAACTGAGCGGTGAAGATGAGGTCCGGGAGGCGTTTTACATCTTCTCCCACCTCGGCTGTCGCGAGCAGATGTGGGATTGTGAAGGAAAGGAGGTCGACAACTTTGTTGTCAAAAAACTCCTCTCTCGTTACCCTGAGTACTTCCACAAAAACCAGCTCGGAAAGAGCAGGCTCCTTACCCTGAGAGTTCCGAACCCCGAGTTCGAACGGGCAGAGGCGAAGATCCTGCTTGAGACACTCGGGTCAATCCCAAGATCCTACGACATTGCATCCCTCTTCTACGGGGATGAGACACCACCGATCTTCGAGGTCATCCTCCCGATGACCACCTCGTATTCATCGATCGACAACATATACCAGTATTACCGGGATTTCGTGGTCGGGCAGCAGCATCAGCGGCTTGGCGGAAGGGACAGCACCATTGCAGACTGGATAGGCTCATTTCATCCTGACCGGATCAATGTCATCCCGCTCTTTGAAGACAGGGACGGGATGCTCAATGCTGCTTCTATCGTCAGAAGATACATGCAGGACAAAAATCTCCCGTACCAACGTGTGTTTTTGGCACGTTCTGATCCCGCTGTCAACTATGGCCAGATTGGAGCAATCCTGCTGAACAAAATAGCACTCTGGAATCTGTCTAAACTATCTGACGAGACCGGGGTTCCGATCTGTCCGATTATCGGTGCAGGATCGGCACCGTTCAGGGGAAACCTGAGACCAGACACGGTACAGCGGGTTGTGCAGGAGTACCCCGGAGCCTACACCTTCACCATACAGTCTGCATTCAAGTATGACTACCCACTGAGCGAAGCAGCAGAAGGTATCAGGTTCCTGGAGGAGCGAAGCATTGAACCTGCAACATATATCGATGAGGAAGAGTCACTCATACTCCTTGACCGGTACTCGGCAGAGTACCAGAAGCAGATCATTGCACTTGCACCGATGATCAACCGGATAGCAGGACACATTCCCGGTCGGCGGAAGAGAAAACTGCATATAGGGCTCTTCGGGTACTCACGAAGTATGGGCGAGGTATCACTGCCCCGTGCCATCACCGTGACTGCTGCCCTGTACTCGATTGGGATACCACCTGAGATCCTTGGCATGAATGCACTCACACCCGATGATATCGCATTTCTGAAGAGTACGTATGTCAATTTCGAGTCAGATATGGCTGATGCGGTACGATTCCTCAACCCGGACTCGGTATTCCTCCCACAGGGAGTCGCCCAGGCTGTAGAAGAGATCGTTCCGATAAGACCTGACCCAGAGCACCAGGAGATCGCACGCAGGATAGAGAAAGGGCTTGCTGCGTGCCAGATGGAGAGTTTCACCGATCTCATCCTGCAGGCAGGACACATCAGAAAGTTCCTTGGATAAGGAACTTTTCTTCATGTTCCAATTATTAAGAAGCCCTAAAGGGAGGGCTGTAATTCTTTTCAGGTCTGTAAGAATTCTTTATGTTTAAACCGTTTTCAAGCATATACCATACCGACAATGATCAATACGGAGACGTTCAGAACTGATTCTCTCTTCAGAATTCCTGAACTCATCCTGTTTTCAGGCATGATCATATGCCTTCTCGGTCTTCTTGGGATCATCACCCCTGTCCTGTATCCGGCTGCTCCGGTCGCGGGATTACTCTGCGGGTTCTGGCTTTCAGGGTACGCAGTGATGACGATCCTGTTTCCATACACTGCCTCGGGCGAGAGGGTTGTGACGGTGATCGGAAGCATCCTCAGCAGCATAACCTTTCTCACGCTCAGTGCCCTGGCCTGTGAATTCTCAGGAAAAGATGCATTCTCTGATTCACCTGTGCCGCAGGTAACTCCGTTCTTCACATCAATTATCCTGCTTTACTCTACGTTTTTTGTGCTAATGGCCCTTATCGTGGTCTTCTCACGGTCAGACAGGACGACGATACCCGAGTTCTTCATCGAAGCGGGGTCTGGTTTGAAGAGCCGGATACCGCCCATCCTTGCAGCGGCTGCGTTAATACTTCTGTTTTGTGGTGCAGCAGCATGGATTTTATCAGCCACAGAGCCCAGAGAGGTCACGGAGGTATGGCTGTTCAATGCAAACGGGACAGCAGAGAATTACCCGTCATCAGTTCATACAGGAGAAAAACTCACCAGCATCATCGGGATTCACAGCCAGGAGAGAGGAAATACCACATTTATCCTGACGACATCTGTACAGAACAGGACTGTGAATTCGAGAACACTTGGGCTGGCAGAAGGGGAGAAGGCAGAGTTCCCGGTCACCATCGATCAGGTTTCGGGAACTCCGGGTGAAACAGTCAGGATCAGGTACGATCTCTTCAGGGGAGATAACCAGAATACAACCCCGTACCGGAGTGTGTCAGAAGGTATCAGAATACTATGAACGACAGAACTACTCTTCTCCTCTGCTTTGCAAGTTGCATAGCAGCAGCACTTATCCTGCTCCTCTCACGGGCATATCCATCTCTTGCTCCGATATCTCTGATCTTCTTCGGACTGGCGGTCTGGTTCTGCACAAACAGCCAGAGGCCGGGGTTCTGCCTTGTCGCAGTTGCAGCAACGACAACCCTCGTCCTTGTGTTCAGATTTCCGTACCTAACCTGGGGTGATCCCTGGCAGGATTATGAATCGGTATGGGAGGTGATTGTTCAGGGATCGACTGCAACTGCAGGATATCGTCTTCAGCAGCCGGTCTTCCCGGTAATAGTATCAGCATTTTCCGGGTTTTTATCCATCCAGCCTATGCTTGCACAGAAGATGATTGTACCCCTTGTAGGATCACTCTCGGTCTCAATCCTGTACTTCATAGGCCGCGAATACACTGATCGGACAACTGCACTTACAGCCTCACTCATCTACCTCTCAAGCATTCCTTACCTGCACTGGGCGTCGCAGGGCGTCAGAGAGGCGCTTGGAATCCCGTTCTTCCTTTTATCAATATACTTTTCCCACCGGGCAGTGAGAACCGGACGGGTGTCAGACATATTGCTCTCGTTCTGCATGATATCAGGGCTCATCCTTGCCCATCACCAGTCTGCGTTCATGTTCTCGGTTATATTCCCGGTTATGACCCTGGCAGAGATCTACCTCTTCAGATCAGATGCCAGAATTAAGAGAGAGGCAGGGATCATCTGCCTGATCCTTGGTTTTTCACTTCTGTTTATGCTGACATGGTGGAGATACAGGCTCAGTTTCATATACATCTCCTTTATTGATGACATAAACAAGATTACACCCTTCCACAGCATACCGGGGATTGTTCAGGTCATCGGCTTATTTCTGCTTTTTATCTGCTTTGCATACCTCCCGTCCATCTGCCCGGGAGTAACAAGACCACTTCGATATCTGATGCACTGGATATCAAAACGGGTATGGATCCTCCAGGTGGGAGGTTTTTTTATCGCGATCGGAGGAGTGGTTCTTCTGGTCACATCCCTTGCAGGATACTCATTTCTTGCGGTCAGATACCCGGTTCCGATGATTTTTGCAGGTGTCCTCATTCTGATACTGGCCCTCATAGGAGTACCGGAGTTTCTTACATCAAAGCGTTTTCCTCTTCTGCTTTTTGCTGCCGTTCCCCTGATACTGCTGGGTATCGGTCTCACACGGGCCATACCGGGAATTGAACTCCTGTGGAACAGCCAGATCGATCCACTCAGGTTTCTGGGATATCTCTGGCCTCCTGTTGCCCTGATGGCAGGAGCAGGAATCATCAGGTTATTCCGCACAGACAGGCAGTGGCAACTCGGGGTTACCATCATCTTCCTCTTCATGCTCACTACAACCTTTCCATCCATCGTCATGATGGGAACGTCGTTTGAGAAGGGGACTATCTGGTATGACAACCGGAGCCTGGTGATATCTCATCCTGAAACAGAGATTCAGGCCGTCGAATGGTTTGGAAACGAGAAGACAAACGGAATCCTGACATCAGACAGGTACGCATTCTCTGTTGCACGGTGGCTGAATACCCAGGGAAGCAGTGTAAAAGAACCGGTAGAGAGACCATCACCCAATTCCAGGTATGAGTACTGGCTGCTCACCTCACGGATGGACACATATGCAAATTTTGTTGAGTGGATCACTCAGGTACCCCATCCGGTAACCGCCGGTGAACGTCAGATGATGGATGATCAGTCGGTCAGAATGTACGATAACGGTGATGCTGTTTTATACAGAAACCGGGGTTCAGGTCAAAACTGACTCTGAATAGGATCATCACCCCTTGATACCTTTATGCCTCTGCCATGCAATACGTCAAGCAATAGATATCTGTACTGCTACAGGGTCTAGTGCGAATGTTCACAGGTAGGTGGGGATGATGTCAGAGCGGAATGGTAAACCAGCGAAGTACAACAGGATCGATCTCTCTTTTTTCACCAACAACGGGGGGATGAGATCCAACAACGAGGACAGTCTCCTCCTTGATGGTTTACTCATATCAGACAGATCGATGGAGAAACCACTCTCTCACCAGACTGTAGGACCCGACATCACCTGCTGTGTTGCAGACGGAATCGGAGGAGCAGAGAAGGGAGAGGTGGCAAGCAACCTTGTCCTTTCAGCACTCAGGGATAACGCAACCCTGATCACAGACGCTGATTCGCTTTCATCAGCCATTTTTGAGGGAAAAGAGGCCCTGGAGCAGTATGTGCAGGAGCATCCGGAGGCAGCTGACCTGGGATGCACCCTTGCCGGGATCTGCATCAGGGGTGACTCAGCCATCGTGTTTAACGCAGGAGACTGCAGGGTATACAGGATCAATGGTACCTACTTCGAGCAGATAACCAGGGACCACTCGGTTGTTCAGAGCCTGTATGAGGAGGGCATCATCACCGAGGAGGAGATGAGGTTTCATCCGAAGAGAAACGTGGTCACCTCCTCAGTGTCTGGTGATGGAAACCCGGACTCGATTAAACTCTTCACCACAGAAATTCAGGTCAAAGATTCTGACATCTTCTTTATCTGTTGTGACGGTGTATGGGGGTGCTTTTCGCATGATGAACTTGAACTCATCTACCAGCGGTTCAAAGGGAATGAGTTCTGTGAGAAGCTCATGGGAGCAGCAGTTGCCAGGAAGGCATCAGATAACATCTCTGCAATTCTCATTCAGATATCACCGGTATGAATCCGCAACCTGACGATCCCCCCACCATCAGAGAGAGTACTATCCCTGACACACGGAGAGGAGACGCCGGAGCCCGGAATATCGTTGAGTATACCGAGCCAAAGCCGATTAGTGGTGAATTCCAGGGATACCGCCTGATCAGACAGTTTCCTGCTGCAGGCGGGGAGGCTGACATCTGGCTCATTCACAATGATACAGGATACGGGGTTCTTAAACACTACCGGCTCGGGATAGAGCCGAAACGTGATGTTCTCGAAAAAGTTGCCGGGATCTCTCGGCAGAATCCCCGGCACCTGATAAGAATTTTTTCACACGGGTTTGACCAGGTTACCAAACGGTGGTACGAGATCCAGGAGTATGCGGGAAACGGATCGCTCAAGGACCTTATCAGGGATCACAGCATCGGGATGGTCCAGTTCAGGACCATCATCGAAGAGATCGTTGAAGGGCTTGAATCCCTTCACAGTTCAGGGATCCTCCATCTCGACCTGAAACCTTCAAACATCCTGATCAGAAGCCTGCGACCGCTGAACCTGATCCTCATTGACTTTGGGATCTCTACTCTTCTGCAGGAGGAGTTCTCACGGCAGATCACGACCACGAAAGGGACCCCGATGTACTGGGCACCAGAACAGCTCGGCAACGTGGTCGGAAAAGAGGCTGACTACTGGGCTCTCGGGGTTATGGCACTTGAGATAATCATGCACAGACATCCCTTCGAAGGGATGAACCATAATGTCATTCTTGCCACCCTCTCGACGAGAGGAATCCAGATTCCGGCAGATATCCCGCATAAGACCGCGATACTATTGAAAGGGCTTCTGACCAGGAACCCACGCAGGCGATGGGGATACAAAGAGGTCTCTGCATGGATTGCCGGCAGGCAGAACATCCCGGTTTTTTACGAGGTTGAGCTCTCCGCAGGCAGGGATAAAGATCTGTATGAGTTCAGAGGTGAGCAGTATGCAAGCCTGCAGGATCTCTGGTACGCCCTGATCAGCGATCCTGAGTCATGGGAAGATGCCAAGCGTCACATCGGACGTGGATACCTGAATCGCTGGCTTGAGAAGACAGAACAGTATGGCCAGGCAGTTGAGATCGAGAAGTATGCCGAGCAGTACCCTGACGAGGATGAACGGCTCCTCTACCTCGCTGCTCATTTTAACCCGTCTGTCCCGTTCACATTTCTTGGAAAACTCCTGGACGTCTCAAGCATTGCAGGATATCTGGACCGGTACATCAGCCACCAGAACGATGAACGCGAGAAGAGGATCATCTCGATGCTCTTTTCAGGTGAACTCAACCGAATCTACAGGACCTTTTCAGAGATCGCAGAAAGCCCTGATGAGGTATCGCAGATCTCCCGGATGTTTGCCTGGATCTCATCAAACCCCCGGGGAACCGATGAGAAGCGACAGTTATATGAGTTTCTTAGCGTTCTGAAAGAACGGGAGGAACTTGGAATCCCTGAAGAATGGGATACAAAGGCAGTCCTCAGAATAGCAGAGATCAGGGATCTCTTCATCAGGCACGGGTACGATGCCGACTCAATGCGGGTTCAGGAGGAATTAAAGACAGCCTGCAGACATGCTCTTCAGTCAGAATCGATTGAGCCCGATCTACTTGTCGCACTTGCAGCAGCAGCGGAAGATGCAGGACTCTCCGAGTTCGTCTCACCCTGCCTGAAGAAGGCTGCATCTGCTGACATCAGGGTAATCAGCCTGCTCTTTAGCAGGAAGAAAGGGATGCCCAGGTTCAAACTCTACAAGCGGATGAGGATGGATTATGAGAAGAACCTCTACTCTCTCTCATCAGACCCCTGGAGAGAGAGTTCAGGTTTCTGGCAGAGTCAGTTCTCAGCTTTGGAGAATGAAGAAACACTTCCTCTCGTGGTTTCCGTTGCCGAGCGGCTCATCGAGATACACGAGCCACCGGCCCTGGGTTATGCGATGCGGGGGATTGCATTGTCAAAGATGGGTCGGGTGAAGGAAGCAGAGTTCTTCCTCACCCATCCAACCGTCCAGTGGTCACAGGATCCCGAGGTCTGGCAGATCCTTGGCGAGTTCCATACGGCTGCAGGGCGTATCGAGGATGCCAGGCAGGCATTCCAAAAAGGGCTTGCAATCGAGAAGGATCACCCCGGACTGCTCCACGGGCTGATGAAGCTCACCGGTTCACAGAAGAACCATACCCAGGTTCTTGATATCTGCGACGAAGCGCTTACCAGTAATCCAGATAACCCGGAGATACTGATCAAAAAGGCTGATGCACTCTTTGCCATCGGAAGAATCAGTGAAGCGACAGAAGCATACAGGCGGTACCTCACGCTCTCACCGGAAGACTCTACAGTCAGGATCTGTATTGCACGCTGTCAGATCAAACTCAAACAGAACAGCGAGGCAGAAGAGTCACTAAAGCCCCTGCTTGAACAGGGTACGACCGATCCCAAAGCATTCCGCCTCAAGGCCTATCTTCTGCTGATTGTCGGAAAGATCCGCGAGGCGATAAAATACCTTGACAAGGCACTTGAACTCGAACCAGGTGACCAGTGGACCATCAGGATAAAGGCTGATGCCCATATCGCTGCAAAGGAGTTCGGACCTGCACTCCGCTGCATCAGGGAGATCCTGGAGAAGGATCCTGATAACCTGCTTGTATGGGAGAAACAGGGAAAGATACTCCTGTCACTAGGATTTTTCACACTCGCAGGTGAGTCATTGAAACGGGCAGCCGCAGGCGGGAGAAGATCGGCAGATCTCTGCATTCAGTACGGTGATGCTTTGAGACTTGCAGAAGATCTACGGTATGGATCACCGAAAGATGCCGGAGAAATTACAGGAAACCCGCTCAAATGGCGGACCAGTCCCCTCTACCTTGATCTCTGGGAGCCCGTAGATATCTCTGCCGGACAGGTTGAACGTCTGATGAAGGCATCAGAGTGGTACGACCGTGCTCTCTCACTCGGGGCAGATGATTCTTCAATCAAAAACAGGAAGGGGATCATATCTGCTCTTCTCGGAGACTATGATGGTGCCCGGGCTGCCTTCAGGGAGGCAGCAGATGCACAGAAGATGCAGCCTGCATACCGGACAAACCTTGCTGCCGTGTATGTTCTGACCGGAGAGAAGGAGAAGGGATCTGGAATCTTTCTGCAGGGTATGAGCCGGTTTTCAAAAATTTCCTACTTCCTGGACCAGTGTGCAGGAATGTACTTCAGTCATATTGATGATCCAGAGACTGCCCTGGATCTCAGTTCACAGGCGGTAAAAGCTAATACTGGCAGGGACCCCCTTATTCTGTACCATCATTACCTGGCACTCTCCAGGATGAACCAGCTGGAAAAGGCACGGGAGACTCTGCAGATGATAAAACGGATTGATCCATGGTATCAGGTGCCGGGATCTGATCCATCATGATCCTCCCCATACAGACCAATCAGCATTTGTCAGAATGAGGCAGAGCACAATGCTCAATACTGATGAGATGAAGTATTACTTACCAGCTGCATCATCTGATGGATGCTACGATTTCCGTGGATGGGAAAACGGGAAGAATATTCAGGGATATACAATTTATTCAGCACCATGACATTGAAGAAGATTTGTGATGTTTGCGGGATGGCAAACCCGGCTACCGAGATGATATGCCAGCGGTGCTTTTCAGATCTCTCCAGGAAGCGGCCGGTGCCTGCAAAACCTCCGGGCCAGGCAGGAACTCCAGTACAGAGGAGGCAGTCGCATATCAGGTTCATGGATAAACCAGTATTTGATCAGGACAAGACCATCCGTGAGGTAGCCCCGCTTCTCCTTGTGATGGGACCCGGTCAGATCATTACCATCCACAACGGAGATATTATTGGTAGAGACTCGATAGGTGGCAGGATCCTGAACCAGTTCAGTTCAGTATCACGCCATCATGCAACGTTCAAGTATATGAACGGCAAGTGGCTGATAAAGGATGAGAACTCAACCAACGGGACGTACATCAACGGGACAAAACTCGTCCCGGAGAAGTGGTACGAGATTCGGGTTGATGATACCCTTTCCATCTCCTCGGTCTGCACCTTTACAGTTCAGACTGGATGAGCGTGAATCCAAAAGAGATTGTCAGTTCATTCTGTGCAGAGCAGAATATCCCTCTCGTCGGGTATGCAGCAGCAGGCAGGTGGAAAGAGCCCCTCTTTGAGCCCTGGGTCCCGCCTGAATTTTCCCCGGATTATATTCTGCCAGAGACGGAGACGGTCATCGTTATCGGGCTCCCGGTTGCTCTTTTTGCACTTGAGACCTCTCCTTCGATCTGGTACCACGAACTCTACAAGACCATCAACTCGCTCCTCGACCAGTACACTGTCCGACTCGCCTCCATCCTCACACAGGCAGGATTCCCCTCGGTCTTCGTTCCAAGAGACGGATACGGGAGCATCGAGGTTCTGATACATAACCCGGTTGTATTCTTCTCTCACCGGCATGCCGCAGTGCTGGCAGGCCTTGGCAGGTTCGGGGTGAACAACATGGTGCTCACACGGGAGTTCGGGCCAAGGGTCAGGTTCGGATCGATCTTTACAACTGCCAGAATCCCATCAGGTCCTCTCATTGAGGATGAACTCTGTATACACTGCAACCGGTGTGTCAGCCTCTGCCCGGCATCTGCACTTGAGGAGGGCGAGTATCCCGGGGCTTTGACAGACAAGGCGGCATGCACGGCCCAGAGTGCAGCTCTGAACAAGAGGCATATCTCACCGTGTGGAATCTGCATCAAGGTCTGCCCGGTTGGAGAGGATCGGAGGGTGTTTCACCGGGAAGATGCCGGGATCTATGAGCCAGGGTCTGATTCAGATCTTCAGAAAGGATGGGAGCATGTCAGAATGTACGGGGGGAGATGAAATGACCCCTTGAATTCCTCCGGGCGAGTATCCCGGATAATCTGTAAAAGAATTGATATTTTAAAAAAGTTGGTTACCTGACCCATCGGGAACTCCGTTTCTCTAGATACCTGGATATCAGGGTAACCGAGAATGTCATCACGAAATAAAAGATTCCGAGAATCAGATAAATCTCAAACGGTCGTGAAGTCCGGGAGTATATCAGATTTCCAACCCTTGTCAGTTCTGTTATAGAGATTACCGACACAAGCGAGCTATCCTTGAGAAGCGATGAGAATGAGTTCATCATCGGGGGGATTGCAACCCTTATAGCCTGTGGAAAGACGATGTATCTGATCGTCTGAAATCGGGAAAATCCTAGTGAGTACGCTGCCTCCTCCTGTCCTCTGCTTACTGATGTCATAGCTGCACGAATCGTTTCAGACATATACGCACCGCAGTTTAATGCAAGTCCGATAACGCCTGCTGTGAAGGCGTCCAGTATTATTCCAACAGAGGGAAGTCCGTAATAGATAAAGAATAACTGAACGAGAAGGGGTGTTCCCCGAAATATCTCGATATAAATACAAAGGATAACAGAAACAATCCCCTGTTGATAGTACCTCCGTACCATGCCAACGCCGATCGCGATGAGTAAGGCAACAGCAAAGGCAGCAAGAGTTATTGCAATTGTGGTGATGGTAGCACTAAAAAGGAGCGGAAGATTCCTTCCGATAAGATCGGACTGAAAGTCCATCATTTACGAAAGGTTCAACCACTTGTCAACGATCTTCTGGTACGTTCCATCCTGCTTGATGGTATCTAGAGCCTTATTCAACTCATTCAACAGTGAATCAGACTTCTTTGCGGTTATCATCACCAGTTCTGAAGGTTCGCCTACCGGTGTATTGATGACCTTGAGCCCTTCCTTATTTTTGGCCTCTGTTGCTGCATATGCATATCCGACAACAACTGCGTCTATACGCTTGTTTGTAAGGTCAATGAAAGCATCATTGTTGTAGTCATACCGCTTGACCTCTTTGAGTCCGGTAAGCTTGTCAACCTGCTGTTCAGCCCCTGTGGACGACTGGACACCGACGACCTTACCGGTTAAATCTGCAGGAGACTTGATGGAATCATCATCAGATCTGACAAGGATGATCTCTCTCAGGTTGTAGTATGGATCACTCATGCCCACATTTCCTGCTGATGCCTCCTGTTTTGACATGGCAGTGACAAGCACGTCATAATCGCCTTTTTCAAGACCTCCGAGCAATGCCTGCCACTGGGCATCAACAATAGTAACATTGAGTCCCATCTCTTTTCCAAGAGCCCTGGCAAGATCTGCATCAAACCCCTCGATTTCACCGGTCTTATCATTGACCGACTCGAATGGAGGATACTGAGCACAGAGGCCAACAACAAGTTTCCCATTCTCTTTCAGGTCTTTCTGGAAAGCACCAGATGATTCCTCTGCAAATACGCATCCGGTGAACAATGCAACGCAGAGAGCGATTATCAGACAGCGAAGAAATTTCATTCGTATTTATTCCCTCTATCCGGTTTCAGGCACAAATGCCGTTTTTTGAGAGACCAAACCGGAGAGATAATATACGTCGATTGGAGGAGTATTTGAATAAAGAGTCTGTAAAAAATTAGGCAGTAATTCGAGACCGCACAACGCTTATTCGGTGAAATATCGTACCAGTCTTCATGTATCAGGATAGTAATGACAGAATAGGAGCAGGAATGTCATTACTTTCTTCATCTATCCCATAGAAAGGGATCGAGACTCCAACGTCACCTAAAAGCGATTGAAACTCTTCAATAAATATTCCTTGTCCTTGAGGATAGATGAGCGATTCCGTTAGTTTTTTGAGATTTGTGATACACGAGATCTCGCCGCAGTACTGATCTGAAGAACAGGTCTGATGGACTCCACAACTCGGGCTCTTATCAACCCCTATCACGCCAAAAAACTCGTACCCGTTTTTAATATAGTCTTCAATCTGATCGACGATGGGCCGCAGAAGATCCCTGCAATGCCTGCGATATGCTGGAATGTCCATCTGTTCTACAACCTGCCCCCACCTTCGTATACCAAAATATCCGATTTCAGGGCAGGGTAACTGGATGAGACCATACCCTTTCTGAATAATAGAGGAGACAAGTTCCTGATGCACACCAGGATACCTGGCAAGCCCTCCGACTTTTGCATTAACATTCAGGAGGCAATGGGCCAGAAGTATGATCTTTTTTCCCTGGTTCATATTCACCCCATGGTGTTCAGTTCACAGAGGTAAAAAAATGGTTGATACATGGTAGAACATGATATCATTTAGCTTCTCAGCGATTGAATCTTCAAAATATCATGACATACCGGAGATTACCGGTTAACCAATGGATTTGACATTGACTTTTTTCATTCCTGACTGATAATTCAACCGTCATCCGGGTGTAGCAAACGCTTATAAATACGGCCTACTAACAACTCACCATTCCGATAAATTTCTCGTTATCATCTGATAATACGTAACCTATAGGGGTTGATGAGAGTGGTCTCTGCCATGGAATTGTGTATGCATTTCAGAGAAGGAGAAGAGAATGCCTCTGTCCGGCTTTGATGTTGCAACAATAATGTTCCTGCTCTTTCTGGGAAACCTCACGGTTGCATGCATACTGGCGATATACAATTCCGGTTTTGGACAGGCGAGATCATACCGGATGTTCATGGCAGGGAAGATATTTCAGGCTGCAGGCTGGCCTCTTTTTATCTTCAGGGGGATGATACCTGACCTTATCTCTGTTCAGATAGCAAATTCGCTCTTGTTTGCAGGATTCATATGTGAAACGTTTGCCATTACGAACGCAGACACGTATCATAAGAACTCTGAAAAGGTCTTCGGAATACTTGGCCTGATCTGTTTTTGTACAATATGGCTCCTGATGTGGGCTGCTCCTGCCAACATCAAAGTTGCGATAGCCTCGGTCTTGCTCACCCTGATATACTCTGCCTGTGCCTGTTTCCTGTTCAACAGTCAGAAAAATTCGGTACTCAGAAAAGTCCTTGGTTTTTTCTTCTGCCTGTTCAGCCTTTCCAGCATCTATCGTGCAGGTTCGTCCATCCTCTCCACGTCAGCAGAATATAATCTTCTTTCAGACAATGCCAGTCAGACCATCGAGTACGGCCTCTTCTTTGTGATTCTTTTCATCAGCGGGATCGGGTTTCTTCTGCTTCTCAAAGAACAGGACGACGAGATTCTCAAAGAGAGTGAGACGTTTAACAGGGGGCTTGTTGAAAACCTGCCTGATCTCATTGTGGTATACGGGCATGACCAGAAGATCCTGTATGTAAATTCTGCTGTTACCAGACTACTTGGTTATTCTTCAGATGAGATGAAGGGGACTGATATTCTCTCCCATGTCTCCATACATCAGCAGCATGCGGTTCATGATGTGGTACTGAGCAGGATCTCGTCCGGGAGTATGAAAACAGTTGAGCTAGATGTTGTCACAAAAGAAGGAAATGTCCGCACTGTATTGTCCAAAGGAGTCCCAATCCAGTTTCATAATCTCCCCGCCATTCTGACGATACTTGTAGACATCACAGACAGAAAAGAGATTGAGGATGAGCTCAGGAGAAAGAACGAGGAGATCAACCATTACTTCTCTATCAGTCTTGACCTGCTCTGCATCGCTGACACGAACGGAAAATTCATCAAATTAAACCCGGAATGGGAAGATTCGCTTGGGTATACACTCTCTGACCTCGAAGGTCACCGATTCCTTGACTTTGTTCATCCTGATGATCTCCAGGCAACCCTTGACGCCGTATCTGACCTGATAAATAAAAATAAGGTCATTAACTTTACCAACAGGTACAGGCATAAAGACGGGAGCATCAGGTACATCGAATGGCGGTCATCTCCAAATCCTGACAATAATCTCATCTATGCAGCTGCCAGGGACATCACAGAACGAAGGTTGTATGAAGAGAAACTCATCAGAATAAGCACATTAAAGGAGAGACTGCTCTCAACCTCTGATCTTGAGGGACGCCTGCTTTTGGTAAGTAACGCGGTTGTCGATATCTTTGATGCTGATTTTGCAGGAATCTGGCTTATTAACAATGGCGATATCTGTGAATCAGGGTGCAAGCATGCCGGTGCCGGTTCTGATGTATGTCCTGATAGAACACGATGCCTGCACCTGATAGCACGCTCATCCAGGGAGATCATTCCTGACGGGATATGTCAGAGAGTTCCCCTTGGATACGTAACGATAGGGAGAATTGCAGTCGGTGATGAACCCTCGATCATCACCAATGATCTTTTACCCGACTCCGGATTTTGTGACCCTGCCTGGATAGCATCATCAGGGTTTACTTCATTTGCCGGTTTTCGTCTCCTCTCTCCTGATAATGAGGCCACCGGTGTCCTTGCCATCTTTAAGAAGAGCCCGATCTCACAGGTCGATCAGGATCTCCTTCAGGATCTCATCAACACACTCTTTCATGTTATCACCGCTGCGATGGCTTCACAGGAGCTGATCGAGAGCGAAGCAAAGTTCAAAGGATTATTTGAGGGAGCTAATGACGCGATTGTGATCATGGATCGCTCGATCATCATTGACTGTAATACAAAGACAGAAGAGATGCTTGGGCTTCCAAGAGATGCTATCATCGGCCATTCTCCGGCTGATTTCGCTCCGGAACAGCAGGAAGACAACTACCCGTCTGCCAGGCGGGTAGCAGAGAGTATTGAAACGGTTCTCAACGGAGAAACGCAGCGTATCGACTGGGCTCACAAAAACAGGGATAATTCCCTGTCATACACCGAGGTTAGTCTGAGCAGGATAACAATTCATGGCAGACCGTATCTTCTTGGAATTATCCGGGATATCACCGAACGTAAGGCAGCAGAGAGGGCTCTCAGGAAAGCACATGATGATCTTGAGACCAAGGTGAGAGAACGTACCGCAGCATTGAGAGAAAGTGAACAGCGACTTCAGTTAAAACTCACCTCACTCTTATCTCCTGATAGCGACCTCACTGAACTGGAACTTGGCAATATCCTTGATCTCGATGTTGTCCAGTCACTGATGAATGACTTCTCAAAACTGACCGGCATCACCACAGCGATCCTTGATCTGAATGGAAAGGTCATATCATCATCAGGATGGCAGGACATCTGTTTAAAATTCCATCGCGCCCATGAAGAGACCGCAAAGAACTGTACTGAGAGTGATCTCCATCTGTCAGGGAGCCTGAAGCCGGGCCAGTACATTGCATATAAGTGTACCAATAACCTTTGGGACGTGATAACACCATTATACATCGGAGGGAAGCATGTTGGCAACATCTTTACCGGCCAGTTCTTCTATGACGATGAGGTCGTTGATGAGGCGTTGTTTGTCGCCCAGGCCGAACGGTACGGGTTTGACAAAGATGAGTACATATCCGCTCTCCGCAAGGTTCCACGACTGAATAAATCACATGTTACAGAACTGATGGACTTCCTGGTCAGGTTTACCGGGTACATATCACGCCTCAGCTTCAGTAACCTGAGGCTTGCCCAGACCATGTCAGAGGAGACCGCTATCATGGAAGCTCTTGCAAGATCTGAGCGAAGGATGGCTGATATCATTGACCATCTTCCTGACGCCACATTTGCAATTGATCTGAATGGCGTGATCATCACATGGAACAAGGCGATGGAGGAGATGACCGGGGTTACTTCCAGAGATATCATAGGCAAAGGCAATTATGAGTATTCACTGCCATTTTACGGAATCCGGAGACCTATCCTGATAGACTGGATCTTCGCTCCGCATGAGGAACTGGAGAAGGAGTACACGGTGATAAAACATGAAGGAAGCCTCATCGTTGTTGAGGTTGATATCACCATGCCCGATGGAAGAAATATTACCCTCTGGGGAAAGGCAACTCCGCTCTATGATAATGACGGGAACAAGGTCGGAGCAATCGAGTCTATCCGTGATATCACCCAGCAGAAGAGGGTGATGGTTGCTCTCCAGGAGTCTGAGGACAAATTCAGGGATCTCGCCGAGAAGTCACTCACCGGAATTTACCTTATCCAGGAAGGAATCTTCAGGTATGTAAACAGTAAGTTGGCTCAGATCTTTGAGTATGAGATCAATGACATCATCGATACACTCGGACCTGAAAACCTTGTAAATCCTGAAGATATCCCCAAACTTTCTGGAAATACTGAAACAAGAATATCAGGAGATGTTGAGACTCTCAACTATGAACTCAGAGGGATTACCAGATCAGGAAGAGATATTATCATAGAAGTTTTCGGGTCACGAACGATATACAAAGGAAAACCTGCCATCATTGGATCACTTCTTGATATTACTGACCGGAAGGTTGCACAACAGGAACTTCAGAGGCTGAATACAGAGCTGGAACAGAGGGTTATAGAGCGTACTGCTGAACTGAGCCAGACGCAGAGTGCATACCTGCAGGCGAACAAGAAACTCCATCTTCTCTCAAGTATTACCCGTCATGATATCGGGAATCAGCTACAGGGATTACTTGCGTATCTTGACTTCTCAAAAGATTATCTCAATGATAAGGAGAAGATTGAAGAGTATATCAATAAAGAACTGCATATTGCCAACACCATCTCCAGGCAGATCAGTTTTACCAAGGATTATGAGAGTATGGGGATTGAGGCACCTACGTGGCAGAGTGTACATTCTATCATGAAGAAATCCTCCCTTCAACTCAGGCATGACGGGATCAGCATCACTGCTGAAGAACCGGAGGTGGAGATGTATGCAGATCCACTTCTTCAGAAGGTTTTTTACAATCTGATTGATAATGCCCTTCGATACGGGGGCGAGAAGATGACATCTATCAGGGTTTCCAGCAATCCAGACCGGGAGAACCTGATTATTGTTGTTGAAGATGATGGGGAGGGTATCAGCGTTGAGGATAAAACAAAACTCTTTTCCAAAGGCTTTGGGAAGCACACCGGCCTTGGTCTCTTCCTCTCACGGGAGATCCTCTCCATTACAGGGCTTTCCATCACAGAGAATGGGGAGTTCGGGAAAGGAGCACGGTTTGAGATTACAGTGCCGAAAGGGATGTTCCGGATTCTGTGATTGTCCGAAGGTTCACCAATAAGACGTTGTACGAATAACAGATATTAGGATAGAACCTTATACCAGCATCCGAAACCAAAAAATCACGAAATCCGCACTCATATCAATTAAGAAACCGTTGAATTTCATTTAAAATATTCAATACGGCTTGATAACAGTGTCGAAAATGTAAGGTACAAAGCCTGATGTTTGATTGAATGCGATGTTCTTGGCAACCATTTTGAACAAATAGCCCTAATATTCTTTATCATTTCAGAACTCTGACAGATCCTGTTCTTTCCCAGCATGAATGTGAATGATTGATATCCACATCTTCTCTAAAAAAATGGAAACACCATGACCCTGACGATAAAAATTCAAAATGTCGGCCCGTATCAAGAGGCTGAGATCCCAATCCATCCGCTTACCATTCTTACCGGCCCAGAAAATTCGGATTATTTTTATATCCTTCGATTTCTTCATACAATCTATCGCCTTCACGAGATGTATATTTCCTATATTCCCGATCTGAGACGATCTCCAAAGGTTAAACGGGATCCAACCCCCGCAGTTATCGACCTGATTGGCAAGACTGCCCTCGAGGAGATCTATAACCAGAACCTGATGAATCTGCTTGAATCATACTTTGGTGTGAAGACATCGGATCTTCGCCTTCAAAAGTCGATATTGGGCCATGTATATCTGACATCAGAGCAAGCACGGACACATCTGGTGACAGACGATGCAGAATCTTTGATCTGCTTTGAATCTGAATGCCCACTTCCAGCAGGGTTATTTGCAAAAGGACCCAAGGATCTCCCAAGACCGGGACAGTCAACAACTGCTTTTACTCCAGTTATTCGTGGTGTAATTGGGAACTGGGTTGCATTTATATCAGAGGGATGTCCCCCACACTCACTCTATCTCCCAAATAACCGGGTAGAAATTATTAATGCGTACGATAGAGAGATTGACCCAGCAAAAAATTCACCATTAGTTATTGAACTTATTGATGAGTTTGACGGTTTCTTTGTATCAAAAAACCGTTATAATCCTGATTCCTGGAGAGAAGAGGAGATGACTCTCATCAATGGAGAATCCCGGCTTATCGTCCATCCAAATGGATCATATGAGATTGTGGTTCGAAGAGGAGGTACCGATCTTCCACCCGATGCTCTCCCACCAGAGTGTACTAGTCTCCTCCCCATCTTTCTCTCGCTTAAGTACCGGAGAGTTACTGGAGATGTCTTCATTATTGAAGAGCCTGAACTACACTTGAACCAAGAGCAGCAGGTACACCTCGCCCGGTTGTTTACAAAGATGGTAAAAGCCGGATACAGGATCATAATCGGGACCAGTAGTTCTGTCATCATTGATGAGATCAAGCGGATTATTTCAGGGAACCAGAGTAGTTCAGATCTTGGAGATCCGATTTGTGCAGATGATGTCACACTCTGTATTGAAGAAAAGATGGTATGGGGTCGGGGTCTCTATCCTGTTGATCTCCGATAACCGACACGAAAATAAAAACTGCCCATATTACTATGGGTATTCGTTTTTTTTTTTTTTTTTACAAAGAGATATTATTGGGGTAGTTCAGAATGAGAACCATAACAATAGCCATGGCAGACCCGCAGTGGGCTGAAGAATTTGAGAGGATTAGAGTGATGATATCAGGCTATATCGGAGATCTGATCATAGGAATTGAGCATGTTGGAAGTACTTCGGTTCCAGATCTTGGAGCCAAACCCATCATTGATATTGATGTCGTGATAGAGGATATGTCCCGGCTTTCTTCAGTCATCGAACGGCTTGATCTGGCAGGATTTGATCATGAAGGGAACCTTGGAATCGAAGGACGGGAGGCATTTAAGCGGAGATATAAAGATGAGTTCATGCCCTATCACCTGTATGTCTGCCCGAAAGACGGGAAAGGATTTCGTGATCATATCGCTTTCAGGGATTTTTTAAGATCACACCCTGATTCTGTCCGTGAGTATCAGAAGGTAAAAGAGGATCTTGCGCTGTTGTATCCTCATGACATTGATGCATACATAAACGGAAAGAAAGAGTACATTGAAGGTATTCTAACGAAAATATTAACATGACTGGTAAAAAGAGAGATGACAGTAAATAAGATGAAAGTCATCAAACCCTCAAAAAACCTGTCAATTGCAGGATTACCACAAGAATGTGAATTCATCTCAGGTTATTATCAATTTGATCTAATTGTTTTGCTTTTCACAATAAATGGCGATGAATTTTCTCCACTAGCGTGATTCTATAATTTCATCCCCTGGTTTTTAAAGAGACGGACATATCAGGAAAAAGGGAGTGGCCCTGGCTCCCATCTAAACGACAAATTTCGCCATCTCTTGTGAGACCGTCTCAACAATAGTACTCACATTGTTTACAACTTTACTTATCTGTTCTATTGATGCTGAAGCCTCTTCTGTTGCTGCTGCAGCATCGCCAGCCTCTTTTGAGGTGTTTATGACTAATGAAGAGACTTCATTGACACTTGCGGTAATCTCCTGGACAGAGGCAGCCTGTTCTTCAGATGCAGATGCAACATCCATGGAATTTCGTGTAATATCCTCAATGGACTGAGCAATTTTGTCAAATGCCTCCAGGGTTTCAGTAAGAGATTTACTCCCTTCCTTTACGGTCTCCCCTGATTTTTCCATAGCAATGGTGGCACTCTTTGCTTTTCCCTGGAGTGAAGATATCATATCAGCAATATTTTCTGCAGACTTGCGTGAATCCTGGGCAAGAGATTTCACTTCAGCCGCAACGACTGCAAACCCTCGCCCAGCCTCTCCTGCCCGTGCTGCTTCTATTGCGGCATTGAGTGCAAGAAGGTTGGTCTGGTTTGCAATATCAGAGATTAATCTGACAATTTTTCCGATTTCATCCATCTGGTGATTGATATCCTGGACAATAACATCGACTTCATTCGCTGACTGACTGATCCCGACCATTGAAGCTTCAGATTTACGGGCAAGATCAATGCCTGTCTTTGAGAACTCATTCGCCTGAGTGGCTGAGGTTGAGACATGCTCTGCCCGTTGTGAGACTTCACCTACGGTCACCGTGAGATCTTCCATAGCTCTCAGTACCTGACTGATACCATCATTACCCATTTCTGCATTCACACTCACACTGCCGGCATTTTTTGCAACCTGCTGTGCTCCTGCAGATACTTCTTCAATACTTGCTGCTGCTTCTTCAGCATTTGAGGAGAGATCAGTAAGGTACCGGTTAATCAAAACGACTGCTGCACTTACCTGGATTCCGATATCGTTCAGAACCTCTTTGAATTCAATCCAGTCACCGGCTACGTTCAGTGATGGATCCACCCGGACATTAAATCTATAGTTCGCGTACTCTTTTGAAACACGCAGGGCTTCATGCACCGGAATAATCACACTATCAAGGGTATTATTTACTCCTTCCACAACCTTTTTGAAGTCTCCCTGATGTTTCAATGCATCAGCACGGATATCTAACTTACCCTCTATTGCTGCTTTAGAGAGTTTGTCAGCGTCACGAACAAGATTATTTATTGACTCGGCAAGGGTCTCTACCTTTTCATTGATGGCAAGGAAAAGGACACGGGCTTCTTTCGTATACTCATCGGCGTCACCGACTTCTCGTAGTACATTTGTATTGCCTTCTGCAAGAAGGGTTAAACATCGGTTTGTTTCTCCTATCTCATGATTCAGGAACCGATTAAGCCTTACTGATGCAGTCTGATCCTGGATAAACTCAAAAGCCCCGGTCACATCTCCGTTCTGGTTACGTATTGGAAGAGCAGAATAGGCTATCTCCAGATCCTTTCCTGATGGATGGGCATCAGTTTCACTTGTACTAAGGGATCCCTTTTTCATCGCTTGAGCACAGGCACAGTTTTCCGTCTGACAATCACTTGTTTTAAACTGGTGATAACATTTCTTTGTAACTAACTCCTGTTTGGTGGTTCCAAGTAACCCGGCACCCAGATCATTCATGTACAGGATGCCAAACCCGGTATCTATCGCCATAATGGGTAATGGCATTTTATCGATGTAACCGACAAGAGTATTGAGAGTATCATTCACACCCTCAACAATCTTTCTGAAATCTCCCTGGTGCTTTGTTGCATCAGCACGGGTGTCGAGTCTTCCCTCGATAGTCGCTTTTGATAAGAAATTTACGTCATTGAAAAGGAGATTCACTGCATTGATGCAGTTGTTCAGGTTATTTTTTATGATATTGATATCCCCGGCATAGGTGTCAGTTATTTGAGGGGGAATGGTTCCTTTGGAGATCTTATCAACATACTCTGCTGTCATATTTAATGGCATGATAACCGCATCAAGCGTTTTATTTAGACCTTCAACGATCCTGCGGTATTCTCCCTGATGCCTGGATACTTCTGCCCGGGTTGATAATTTCCCTTCAACTGCTGCCTGTGAGAGCATACGTGCATCATCAGACATGAGCGAGAGGGCTGCAGCCCCATGTCTGAGGCTGTCATTTATCTTGACAAAAAGTTCTGACACATCTTTGGTATATTCATCAGATTCTTTCACTGAATAGTCGATATCAAGTTCTCCCCTTGAGAATTTCTCCAGGTTTCGTGCCGTATGCTCGATCTCACTATGGAGGTAATTGTTTACTTTTATGATCTCTGTAACATCAGTAACAATCTCAACGTGACCGATATTTTCTCCTTCAGGTGTGGAAATATACGAGACATCGGTTCTGAAATGGCCACCACTCTGTTCAAAAATACTGTAATGTACTCCTTTTCTGAGAAGTTCGATTCCGCATTGGTCTGTGGCACAGATATTTGCCCCCCAGTTGCTGCAATGTTTTCCCTTTATCTCATTGAGGGTGACATTGAGCATATTCTCGGTTGCATGATTGATGAATGTCCAGTTCATATTCATGTCGGTAACCGACATGGGAAACGGTATCGCATCAAGAATGGCTTTATACCAGGTAGAGAGCCTGTTTTGTTCTTCGTTTTCAGCCTTCAGGGAGAGCACCAGTTTTTTTAACTGATCAACGGTGAGGTTTTCAATTTCCTGTATTGATATACCTGTATTGGGATGGTCATTACCATGTGACATAGAATCCTCCTTGGAGTGATAGATGGAAGATACATGTATAACTCCTGTGCATATATTTTGACTCACAACGATCGTGAATCACAAGGATCTGAAAGGACTTCTCCTTCCCGGATTTCCTTACCACGGGTTAATCTGGAACAATTACAATTAATCAAAAAATACTGGATAATATGGTAGGTACAGAATATGGAGGTATTCCATGTGATTGCAGCGTTTCGATACCTCTCTACCATTCCCGATGACAATGGGTATAATCTCTACCATGATTCCAGCATGGTACCTGTTGATGGATTCAACGTAATAGAAACCATTACTCTAAAGAGTTTGTGGATATCCACCACCGAAAAAGGAGGGGTGTCACTGTCGTTCGCAATATAAATTGTTCACGTCACAATCGACCTGTTAATCTTACGAACCGTTATCCAGAAGAAGACCACTGCAAGAACTGTCAGGTACAAAAAAGAAGACAGAATCTGAACCGGACTATACGAAAAGACCAGCCCGAGTGACGAGAACTGATCACCGATGATAAAGTACCGAAGACCATCTGTCAGATGTGATATCGGGTTCAGGTAGGAGAACTCCTGGATCACCGGAGGAAGACCGTTTATCGGGTACAGTGCGTTTGATGCAAAGAAGAACGGCATCGAGAGCAACGTGGTGATACCCTGGTATCCTTCCGGAGAACTCGTTGCAAATGCCACATATAAGGAGACACAGATGATAGCAGTTGAGAAGATCCCGATAAACATCACAATACCAATAACGGATACAAGGATCTGGACCGGACTCTGACCTGAAAATGCAGTAACTCCAAGCACCATTCCAAGGATGATGATGATTGTCGTCTGAATCAGCGATTTCACAATAGCAGATAATGAGATCCCGATAACAAGATCCCTCCTTGGCATCGGGCTTGCAAGAATCTCCCTTAAAATCCCCCAGTCCTTATCAAAGAAGACCGAGAACCCTCCGTACAGATTTGCAAACATAATCGTTACCGCGATCATCCCGGGAGTCATATACGTCAGGTAATTGACCACCATCATGCCGGTCGGGGGGAGAACAGACTGGAGAATTCTCTCAAACGTCCCCGCCATGGCAAATCCGAATAACGCAAGCCATAAGACCGGGTGTAGCATCGAGGTGAACAACTGATCCTTAAATCTGAAATACCGGTTGATATCCCGTATAAATACCGGGACAAATCCTGGAGTTTCCATCAGTCCCTCATCTCCGTGCCAGTATAATGCAAAAATACATCATCCATACTTGGTTTCTTGAGATTAACTGCACACACATCAATACCCTGCCCGTTTATCTCCCTGATTATCTCTGGAAGCAGCCGTGTTCCATCCTGCTCTGACGTGATGGCTACCTTCCCTTCATACCCTGCAATTTTCCTGATTCCTGAAAGATCCTTAAGGATTTCTGTTGTACGAGGGTTGTCAGAAGTATCAAGATAAATAATATCATTTCCAAGGCTCTGCTTGAGTTCTGCCGGAGTACCCTCGATAATTATCTGCCCATGATCGATGAGTGCAATCCTGTCTGACAGAAGATCGGCCTCATCCATGTAATGGGTAGTCATAAAGACCGTCGTTCCCTCCTTATTTACGGATCGGAGATAATCCCATGTCTTGCGCCGGGTCTGTGGATCAAGCCCGATTGTGGGCTCATCAAGAAAGAGGACCTTTGGTCTTGTCATCAGTCCTCGTGCTATCTCAAGACGGCGTTTCATCCCGCCCGAAAGGGTACTGACAAGAGCATCTGCCTTTTCAGAGAGTTCAACAAGATTCAGGAGTTCATCAATCCGGTTCTTCTTCTCGGCACTTCCCATCTGGTAAATACTTCCATGAAACTCCAGGGTTTCCCCAACCTTCATATCCTTGTCAAGAGTTATCTTCTGAAATACGATCCCGATGGACTGCCTAACCTTCTCCTGATCTGATCCAAGGTCATATCCTGCAATCTGCACGGTTCCTTTCTGAAGGGGAAGCAGAGTTATAAGGGTGTTAATGACCGTGCTCTTCCCGGCTCCGTTCGGACCCAGAAATGAGAAGACCTCGCCCTTCTTCACCTGAAAGGAGATGTCACGAACGGCCTGTAGTTCACCATATGAGTATGAAAAATGTGAAACATCAACGATATTCTCAGTCATACACAATTCCTTCTCCGATCAGCGGAGAAACTGTATTATTCTGAATTTTCTGAACTGACATGGACTTCAGGTATGCCCCGGTTACAGAGTCTGGATCATTCATCAGATCTTCCACTGTTCCGGATGCAATAATCTCTCCTCCCTTAGTACCTCCCTGTGGACCCATATCAATGATCCAGTCGGCCTGCCTGATGACATCAGGATTATGCTCAATGACAATGACAGAATTTCCCCTATCTACCAGATGATGAATAATTGAGAGCAGTCTGCTTGTATCTGCCATATGCAGCCCGGTTGTCGGTTCATCCATCACGTAGATATTTCCTTTTTTGTGGAGTTCTGTTGCCAGTTTGAGCCGCTGTGCTTCTCCGCCTGACAACGTGCTCAGTGACTGTCCGACCTGCAGGTAGTCGAGTCCCACATCGGCAAGAACACGCAGTTTTCGCTTCACTTCAGAGGTCTCGAAGAATTCAGCCGCATCTGCCACTGTCAGTTTCAAAATATCTGATATTGTTTTCCCTTTGTACGAGAGAGAAAGGACTTCAGGGTTGTACCGTTCTCCGTTGCATGCGTCGCAGATTGTGGTGACATCATCGAGGAAGTGCATCTCCATCTTGAGAACGCCCGTACCTTTGCATTTCGGGCATGCACCTTTGGAGTTGAAACTGAAGTATGAGGGATCAGTACCGGTTGCCTGCCCGAGTTCTTTTCTGACAGCATCAAAGATTCCAAGATATGTCAGGGGATTTGACCGGGATGATCGTCCGATTGACGTCTGATCGATGACAACAGCATCTGGATGCTGCGTACAGAAGACTCCGTGAATCAGAGAACTTTTTCCTGATCCTGCAACACCGGTGATACATACCAGAACTCCTTTCGGGATATCAACAGAGATATTCTTGAGATTGTGAAGCGATGCGTCTTCAACCCTGAAATACCCTTTTGACTCTCTACGGGTCCGTTTCTCTTCTCCGATCCGGTTGAGGAATTGTGATGTTAGAGTGTCTGATGTGTAGAGCCCGCTCACTGGTCCGGCATACATGACCTCACCACCATGAGAACCTGCACCCGGGCCGATATCAATGACATAATCACCGGCCTGGATGATCTCGGGATCGTGTTCAACAACAAGAACAGTGTTCTCTTTATCCCGGATATCTCTCATGATCTGAATGAGATTCCCAATATCCCGGGGATGCAGGCCGATACTTGGTTCATCAAGGACATACACAAGGTTGGTGAGTGTACAGTCCAGTTGTTTTGCGATCTTCACCCTCTGTGATTCACCACCAGAGAGGGTTGCCACCGGTCTGTGGAGTGAAAGGTATCCTACGCCGATATCAATGAGATACTGAATAATAACCTTCATCCGGGCAATGATCGGCTGTGCATACGGATGGTTCACCTGATCGAGGAACACCAGCAGTTCGGGCAGTTCAAGAAAGACGAGATCAGGGATCGTTCTTCCCTGGACCTGAACTGTCCGGGCACGCTCGTTCAGTCGTGAACCGTTGCAGTGAGGACATGTCTCATACCTGAAGAATCGTGTGTATGCGTCTGAATTTTCTTCTTTGTTCTGATAACTCTTCTTCAGTCGTGAGATGACACCTTCATGCCTGGAGGTGTACTCTTCACCGAACCGTTCTGCTTTTACCGCGGTCTGTGGTTTGTACAGGAGATTATATCGCTCTTCTCCTGTCAGTTCGCATACCGGTTTGTACGGATCAAACAACCGGGAGTTCATGAGTGAGTTCCAGTAATATCCGCCCTTTTTGTATTGAGAGTGCAGTATGGCACCATCTGCAACTGACTTCGTCTCATCGATCAACGTCTTCTCATCAACCACCATCAGCTGGCCGAGCCCTGAACATTCAGGGCACATTCCATCTGCATTATTGAATGAGAAGAGATTTGAACCACCAATAAACGGATCCCCACACCGGGAGAAGAGTAGCCGCATGTAGGTATAGACCTCTGTCATGGTTCCGACAGTAGACCTGAGAGTCTGCCCCGGTCGTTTCTGATCGATGACGATCACCGGTGAGAGATTGGAGATCTCATCCACGTCAGGCCTTGAGATCTTTGGCAGACGCGATCTCTCAAACGTTCCAAAGGTCTCGATCAGTTGCCGTCGTGCTTCAGCACTGATCGTATCAAAGACAAGTGAACTCTTCCCGCTGCCTGATACCCCGGTTACGACAACGATCTTATTTTTTGGAACCGATACTGAGATATTTTTAAGATTGTGCTCCCTTGCTCCCACAATCCTGATAGAACTGCTCATTTCCTCTTCCCTGAAGACCGGGTCTGCCTGGCTTCATGCCCCGGAACATATTCATGTGCAGTATTGTACTCTTCAATGAACCGGAGAGCCCATTCCCGTTCAGCCTGGATGAGATGTTGTCTTCTGCGGGCAAGGTGGATATTTCCAATTTTACATCCGTTATCCAGGAGATACGTCTCAAGTTCTCCATAACAGGTCAGCCTGGCATCTATCGATACAATATAATCATTCATAACCGAGTTGACTTCAGCAGGAGTGAGAAGGTGAAGGTTTGCCAGAGCGAGATCGATCTGATATATTGAGATCTCTAGTTCGGACATGATCCCGACGATGTGGTTTTTTAGTTCAACTGAACCTTTTTCTGTTATTGAATAGGTTTTCTTTACTTTATTCGACTCGGTGACCGAGAGGTTCACATCGACGAGAAATTTCTTTTCAAGTTTTTCAAGGACCTTGTAGATAGATGAGATAGAGATCTCTGTCCAGTATCGCATACTCAATTCCACAACGTTCTTCTCAATCTCGTATGGATACATTGGTTTTATGGAAAGCAGCCCAAGCAGGGCAGCCTCCATATTTGAAATTCCACTCATCCAGTATTGTACTAATACAATACTATATTAATACTATACATTACATATACAATTGCCACTGATCTCGTTCAACGCCGTGCCGGCATGTGGCAACGAGAAGAACCAGGGCCTTGGGCGTTCTTATAAACCGGGCCATACCATTATATTTGAAGATCTTCTACGAACATCCTGCTCATTCATATTCACAATCACTATCAATTATGTCACCAATCATCCAGACAGAGAGTCTGATAAAAACATTTGGTTCAAATACGGCAGTCAACGCTGTGTCGTTTGATGTTCAGAAGGGCGAGGTCTTTGGTCTGCTCGGTCCGAACGGTGCCGGAAAAACAACCCTTCTCTCCATGCTCTGCACGATTCTAAAACCCACATCCGGTACGGCGGTGATCAATGGGTATGATATCATCAGGGACAGTGCCAGGGTCAGGCAATCGATAGGGATTGTCTTCCAGGATCCCAGTGTTGATTCGGATATGACATCACGTGAGAACCTGCAGATGCATGCAGATCTCTATGGTGTCCCGGTATCACAGCAGGCTTCCCGGATACAGGAAGTTCTGACGCTTGTCCAGCTCGAAGACCGGGCAGATCAGTTTCTCAACACATACTCGGGTGGTATGAGACGACGCCTTGAGATCGCCCGGGGCCTGCTCCATTACCCCCGTGTGCTCTTCCTCGACGAGCCGACCATCGGCCTTGATCCCCAGAGCAGGGAGCATATCTGGTCATATATCAGGCAACTTCGGGAACGCGAGGATATGACGCTCATCCTCACAACCCATTACATGGAAGAGGCAGACGAACTCTGTAACCGGATAGCCATCATTGATCATGGAACCATTGTAGCCCTTGATGAACCGTCGGCCCTGAAGCAGGCTGTGGGAAGTGAGGTGATTCATCTTGAGACAGATGAACCTGAAAAACTTCAGGATCTGCTGATGAAGATCCCGGAGATCGAGAAGATCAGGGTGACCGGCGGTGAAGTGAGGGTATCTGTTCCCCATGCAGATGATGAACTTCCACGGGTTATGGAGATAGCATTCAAGGCAGGAATCCGGATGAAATCGGTGCATCTCACCCGTCCTGACATGAATGATGTCTTCATGCATTACACAGGAAGAGAGATCAGAGAGGAGGGGCATGAATCGATAGGACGAATGGCGATGATGAAGAGGCGGAGTTCACGATGAGCGAACTTCGCGGAATCTATACCCTCTGGCTCCGTGAAGTCAAGAAGTTTGTCAGGGAGAGATCGCGGCTTGTGAATGCATTTGTCCAGCCATTGCTCTGGCTTTTCATATTCGGAACCGGAATGAGATTTTCTGCAACAGTTCCAGGGGTTAACTACCAGCAGTTTATCTTTCCCGGACTTGTCTGTCAGGCGATGCTCTTCACGGCAATGTTTCTCGGTATATCAGTCATCTGGGACCGGGAGTTTGGCTTTTTAAAAGAGATCCTGGTCTCTCCGATGTCCAGATCATCGATATTCTGTGGAAAGATGCTGGGAGTCAGCACTGATGTCATGATCCAGGGAGTCGTTATTTTTCCGTTCGCCTTTCTTATCGGGGCACAGATGAATGTTGGTATCTTTCTGTTGTCCCTGCCGGTCATGCTCCTTATCACCTTCGGCCTTGTCTGTATCGGTCTTACCTTTGCAAGCCTGATGAAAAGTTTTGAGGGATTCGGGCTCATCCAGACCTTCATTAACATGCCCATGTTCTTCCTGAGTGGTGCTCTGTTCCCACTCAATAATGTCCCACAATGGCTTCAGGTTGTGAGTCTGGTAAACCCGCTCACGTATGGGGTCGATGCTCTCAGAACAGTTATGATCGGTCAGTCCTGGACAGGTATCGCACCGATATCTGTTGATATCGCAGTTCTTCTCGTCTTTGATGTGGTAATGTTTACCGTAGGGACATGGGCATTCAGCAGGACCGAGTAGACAGGAGACAGACGGCACGCGTTTGCATGAGGCCCTTCATCGCCCTTACCCGGGGCCCAACAGGGGATCGTTGGATCTGATAATGCATGTGACATCCCGAATCGCAGACTGCCAGTGATCCTGATCCACATTTTTAAATGAACCACTATTCACCGCATCCGGTATGAAAGGACGAGACAATTCACAGGTGAATTTGTCTCATTCAAGCCATCCTCTCATATAGCCTGATTATACCGACGTTGTACAGACGCATCCCGTATGATGCGTTTTAAGAAATCCATAACCTACCCTTGATAAACCACCGGATCTGTTAATATAATCTGGTAAATCGTATTTAAACGGCTCCAGCGACGAAAACGAAATACTAATGCCAGATGGTATCTCATGTTAGATTCTACGAGTGGGGTGATCGAAAGAGACCGCTCGTGGCTTATCGCAATTAAAACGCAGCATACATGCTCGAACTCAGTTGTCAGAAACTGTGAACCACGATGAGGCTGACCATGAATTACACAAAAACAGAAGATCCCCGCACACCCATTCTTAATCTTGGCGGAAGCGGAATGATGGCAGGGAAATACATCTTGTATGACATTTTGAGCACTTCTACTTTTCTATCACCCGGATGTTCGGATGATGGATCTGCTGATACGATGACCCCGGACAATTCCCATCATATCTGGGATTGTTCGTCTGTTCCTGAGCATTTCCATGCCACCAATGCTCTCTCTGCATACCCGGGTGATCTCAATGGCGACAGTAGCCACGCAACCAGATCCATCTCCTTTGATGCGTTACAAGAACTTCAGACCGGGGGGTATCGCAGCATCCGGGTTGCGGGAACCTCCCGGATATTTGATCTCATTGCATGGAAAGGAGAGGAGGTCCTCTTTCTTGTGGTGAGGAGATCACGGTCAGTCGGGATAGGCGGATTTGCTGATACGGTAAGAGACCTGGCCGGTTTTGTCAGGGAGAAGGTAGTCCCGGGACCTGTTCAGTTCTGGTTATACCGATCAAACACCTGGCTTCGGTACCGGATTCTGCCCGGAGGGGCAGTTCCAATCAGGGGGATAGGGGTATGAACCAGTCATTCTCCCGGATGCCACAAGAGAGGGAAGAGATGAGAGTGGCCATTTCAAACCTCTTGTCCCCGTCGAACAGGTACATCTCAAGAAATCAGTTGGATACCGAGATCTCAGGTAGTCCGGAGCGGTATCCAGGCCTTTGCAGGTTCTCACCACGGTTCCGGAGGACGTTTATCACCAGGTATATGAGAGGTCGGTACCAGGCCAGGGATACCTCACGAAAAGACTGCTTTGTCTGGATCGTGGAGGTACCATGAACAGCGGTGAGGCGAGGATATGCCCGTTCATCTCTTCAGGGTCTGATCTTGTCAGATGCCTGGGCAGGGAGTGCAGAGCCTGCAGGATGGTTCTGTCTGGAGAAGGTGAGATTCTGCTCTGTGCCCTGCTGGATACAGATCTCTATGACTGCTGGGAGGTTGCAGATGGCATATTCGCGTGATAACTCCTGCCAGTCATCCTGCCCGTATGTCTGCAGACCGATCCACAGGATCAGCCTGATACATATGATACAAAGGATCATCTGCAGACTCCGTCTTCCAGATCCATTGTTCCTCGTTCCGGATCTCCATCAGTGGTTCTCTCGGGGAACCGGGAGAGAAATATGACCCATGATCTCATCCTCACTGCCTGTCATCTTTTCTGCGGAGAAGGACAGGTAGCCGAGGTCAGGGCCCTTGGGAAGCGTGGGACTGCTTCGGGTTACTTTGATGACCAGACGAAGCTTGCAGCGGCAGTGTCGGGTATCGAGAGGATGGGGGAGTACAGCGGGATATACATCACACTGAACCCGGTGAACCCTGACCTGCTTGCACGGCGTGCGAACCGGCTTGAGACACGGCTCGGGAAGGGTGATGCTTCGACTGGAGACAATGATATCATCTCCCGGCAATGGCTTGCGATCGATATCGATCCGCTCCGTCCCTCAGGAGTCTCATCATCAGACGAGGAGCACGCAGCAGCCCTGTCAAAGGCAGAGCATATCGCAGGATACCTTTCAGATCTCGGCTGGCCTGATCCGGTGGTTGCCGATTCAGGCAACGGGGCACATCTTCTGTACAGAATCGATCTTCCAAATGACGACCAGTCAAGGGATCTGGTGAAAGGTGTGCTTGAGACGCTTCACGTTCTCTTCTCTGACACGTCTGCAGAGGTTGACAGGGCGGTCTTTAACGCGAGCCGGATCTGGAAACTCTACGGCACAACCTCACGCAAGGGAGATAATGTGTCAAAGCGGCCTCACCGGCTCTCAAAGATCCTCTCTCTTCCTGAAAATTCCGGGATCATTTCAGGAGAGCAACTCATGGCTCTTGCCGGTCTGCTCCCGAAAGCACAGCCAGAACCTACATTCAGGGATAAAAAGAGGGGTGAGCCGATTGTTCTTGCCGATTGGCTCAGCTCATACGGGATCAGGTATGATCACAAGCCGTATGCAGGGGGCTCTCTCTTTGTGCTTGATGAATGTCCGTTCTCATCTGCACATTCAAGCGGTGCATATGCGATACAGTTCCCAAACGGTGCAATCTTCGCAGGGTGTCATCACACATCGTGCGGGTCCGGGACACAGAGGTGGTCAGAGCTCCGCGAGAAGTTTGAAGGAACGATTGAGGAGCGACTCAAACGGCTGAAGAGGCGGCGGAGGGATGACGAGGAGGAGAGCGGTGATGCCTGTGGTTCACAGGCTGATCCGGCCGGGGAAGAGACGAAGAGAGAGACGGTCAGGGTGCTCCGGCAGGGAGATCCGCTGCGATACATGCTTGATACCTTTGCTCTCGACCATATCGGCGATCCGGTGGTTGCAGAGTGCCTGGTGATGTCTCTTGCTTCACGGCTGGTCATCAACGCGAAAGGGTTGCATGTCTCTGTCACCGGTGAGTCAGGGAAAGGGAAATCGCATACATTTGACACAATGCTGCAGCAGGTTCCTGAGGAGTTCAGGCTTGAGGGCAGGATGAGTGACAAGGCCCTCTTTTACATAAAAGGGATGAAGCCAGGCTCTGTTATTGCACTTGACGATGTTTCGCTCTCTGATCAGATGCAGGAGATCCTGAAAGGTGTTACGACCTCGTTTAAGAAACCGTTCATGTACCGGACTGTTGACAAGGATCGGGGAGGGAAGACGTGCACTATTCCTGAACGGTGTGTCTGGTGGGTTGCAAAGGTTGAAGGGACCGGTGATGATCAGGTCTGGAACAGGATGCTGACCTGCTGGATCGATGATTCGCCAGAGCAGGATGCACGGGTGATGGCTCATACACTTTCGGAGGCTTGCAGTGTTCCGGTCTGTGGTTGCGGGAATGTCAGGGAACTTGAGGTCTGCAGGGATATCTGGCGGTCTCTCTCACAGGTCTGGGTTGTTGTTCCGTTTGCAGGACGGATTCGGTTCAGTTCATCGCTCAACAGGAGGAATCCTGACATGCTGCTTGATCTCGTGAAAGCCCATGCGGTGTTGATGCAGAAACAGCGTGAACTCTCCGATGCCGGTGATATGATGGTTGTGATTGCGACGGTTGAGGACTTCAGGAATGCTTGTGTGCTCTACACGGCGCTGAACAATACAAGCGGCGGACAGGAGACGAAGCTGACAAAGCGGGAGTCTGAACTGGTGGATACCATAAAACGCCATGGTCAGGGTGAGATCACGATATCAGAGATGCAGCACCTGACCGGGCTGTCACAGTCTGTTATCTACAAGATGATTCACGGTTCTACTTCGAGAGGTACACATTATTCAGGGCTGCTTGAGAAGTGTCCTGCCATAGCGGTCTGTGATCGGACGCTCGTGAGTGACGAGAACGGGGTTATGCTTGCACACCGGAGGGAGAAGGCGTACTCATGGGACCAGTCTGTGTATGAGGCCTGGTCGTCTGACGGCTGCTGCTGGCTTGACGGGGATTCCGGTGGTTCTGGTGATATTCCACCGTCAGGTCCTGATGGGTGCAGCGGGAAAGCGGTGTCAAGCGGCAACATCGCGGAGTGTCCCGCTCCGGTAACGAGCACAGATTCGGGGAGTACAGAAGATAATACTAATAATAATTTATTTTTATGTACTCATAGCGGAGATTGCGTATGTATGGAGGAGGGGATCTCTGATCGCCTGTCTGTATGTGATCATACACATGATTCTGATCGTCCCGCTACTGGTGATCAGGATGCATCATCTGGCGATGAATATTTGAAGAATCGCGATTCTGAACGATTACACGCTAGCGGTGGCATTGGTTCACTTCCCGCTACAGACGGGAGTTTACCGCTGGACGTTTATCCTGCGATACGAGGGAGGATCAGTCGTCGTGAGATCAGGGTTGAGGATTTTTCCGGTATCGGGTTTGAGGCCGGGCCATGTGACTGCTGTGGTGCGAAGTGGGTTCATTTCAGGGAGAAGCCAGTGAAGGGAGATGTAAAGATCTGCAGGCAGTGCTATGAACTTGTCAGAAGGGCTGAGAGCAACAGGGTCAGGATTCTTCCCGGGATTGTGAACCGGTCTGCGATGGTCAGGGTTTCTTCTGACCGGGGGAGATGTCAGGTCTGCAATCTGAAGAAGGCAGAGTGGTTTGATCCGGAGACAAGAACTGCTGTCTGTGATATCTGTTACGGGAATATCCCCCCGGTTGGGGGAGCGAGCCGCGAAGCGGCGAGCGATGGGGCAGATGAGTGATCCGGGAGTATGATCCCCGTTTCATGGTTTTGTCTGATGGGGCAGATATTTGAGATGGCAGAGACCGCTGAAGCCTGAGGGTGAGGATTATGTCAGGCTGATCAAGGGAAGGGTGAGATCGGGGTGATGACCCGGGATACTGCTGGTCATGTGCTACTCGGAGAAGGGGGTGATATTACTCCGGACGGGTCAGTAACACTCTCTGATTCTGGGCACGGGTTTGTTATGGAGATCTTGTCTGCAAACGGGGGCCGGGTTGTGCGATTTCTCAGAAGGTGAGAAATCTGCCTGATCGGTTGCCGAAAAAGGGTGCGGTGTTTCAAGACCGGGAGGAGAGGCTCAGGTACGTGCCGGGGGTGATCGGGTAGAGAGGAGAAGTATAATGGCAGAGGGGTCTTTTACGCCCAGATATCGGTATGAAAAAAGATTGACCAAATCATTGACTAAATGAAGGATTCCAAATCACTACCGGATGACGATTGTGACGCGGAAATATCATTCAGTTCGGTATGGTTTGGAAATTTCAATCCACACACCCGGAAGGGTGTGACGTTTTTGAGGATTCATCGCTCGCCCGTTTCAGAATTTCAATCCACACACCCGTGAAGGGTGTGACGTTCCTGCAGGTGCATTAGACCATTCAGCAGTATTTCAACCCACACACCCATGAGGGGTGTGACCTTGTGTGTCGCCTGAGGTGTTCGTTCTGCTGTTATTTCAACCTACACACCCGTGAAGGGTGTGACAATCAGCCCGAATTCACGACGAGGGACCTGATGAATTTCAATCCACACACCCGAGAAGGGTGTGACATGGCGATCACTGCAGTAGTAAACCGGATACCATATTTCAATCCACACACCCGTGAAGGGTGTGACTCTTATTCAACGCTTTTTGTACTAAATCGACCATATTTCAATCCACACACCCGTGAAGGGTGTGAAGACAGGGAATCGTCCGTAATACCCGCACCCGTTGCATATTTCAATCCACACACCCGTGAAGGGTGTGACGTTGTTCAGGAGATCAAAAAGCAGGTCGCTGAAATTTCAATCCACACACCCGTGAAGGGTGTGACTCAGCCGCGAGTTTCCATTTCTTGGTTGATGTTATTTCAATCCACACACCCGTGAAGGGTGTGACAAGGGGCCGTGGTTCAGAACATCAAAGAGAAGGAATTTCAATCCACACACCCGTGAAGGGTGTGACATCATGCACCCCACTGGAGATAGCGTAAGAAAAGTGCTGTAAATTTAGACGGCCCTGTATCTACTGACCAAAGGAGAACAGGACCATGGATTTATTGGACTTTATAGAAGAATATCTTGCTGACCAGGATGAGGCGATGAAGAAACTCATCACCTTCTTTTTAAATCTGGTCATGGAATTTGAACTTGAACAGCAAACCGGGACATCAAGATACGAGCGTTCAGAAAACCGTACTGCCCATCGTAATGGGAAACGCAGTCGAACTCTTAAAACAAGACATGGTAACATAATTCTAGATAAACCGGATCTTCGAGAAAAACCATTTCAGACTGTCGTTTTTGACCGGTATAGTAGAGTAGAACGTGCGTTAGAGAACACTATTGTTGAATCCTATATTCAGGGAGTTTCAACCCGAAAAGTAAAAACGATCATTGAAACCTTAGGAATTGAAGGAATATCTGCAGACACTGTATCAAGAATGGCTCAAGAACTGGATCAGGCTGTGAAGGAATTTCTCGAACGTCCAATTGAGATGCCGATTATTTATCTCAACGTTGACGCAGTTTACCTTAAAGTTCGTTCTCATGGAAGGTTTGTTTCCAAAGCCGTTCTCCTCATTGCTGGAGTTCGAGAAGATGGTTATCGAGAATTAATCGGTCTGAAAGTCGCCGATAGAGAAGATGAAGCTTTTTGGCGATCTCTATTCGACGAATTAAAAGAACGAGGACTTCGAGGAGTACAAATGGTCACATCGGATGGGCATAAAGGCATTCAGGCAGCGGTTCTTGAATCATTTCCCGGTACTTGTTGGCAAATGTGTCTGGTTCATTTTCTCAGAGCAATCATGAGAAACATTCATGTAAGGAGTCAAGATATCTTTCGACCTTTCCTTAAAGCAGCCCTATTTGAAAATAATGGAGATTTAAATGAGATATCAGAAGATCTCCATTATCATGGATACAACAAAGCTGTTAGGACAATTGAACGCTTTTACCCAGATATCAACAATTATCAGGCCTTTCCAAAAGAACACTGGAAGAAGATCAGAACTACTAATTTAATGGAAAGAGTTAATAAGGAGATTAAGAGGCGTGCGCGAGTTGTTGGGGCATTTCCATCAGAAGATTCCCTGATTCGCCTAATTGGTTCAATATTGATGGATATGAATGAGGAATGGATAACCGGGAAACGATATCTATCCATTGATCCATATGTCGTCGAAAGTGTACAGGTGGAGAAAACAAATGTAAGTCTCCAACCTGCTTAGTCGTTCACTCAATTAGATACACAATAAGGAAAATCAAAGGATAGGGAGGTCGGGGCACAAAGCCCCTCCCCTTCACACCGTGCTTAGTAGCGATAGCGAGATAATTATTTATATGGATCAGTTTAATGGGAATGTGTAGAGATTAGGGTCGATTTATTTTACAGCATATTCCTGACACTACCCCACTGGACGACGTAAACCTCGGTATTTCAATCCACACACCCGTGAAGGGTGTGACTCTAGGACCAAATCCAAACATTTCAGCGACTTCCTATTTCAATCCACACACCCGTGAAGGGTGTGACCATGGAGCTCACCGGACACGTGGTTCAGTCAATAAATTTCAATCCACACACCCGTGAAGGGTGTGACCAAAAAAATCGGAAGGACTCACTACCAAGATCGATATTTCAATCCACACACCCGTGAAGGGTGTGACATCGACATTTGAGCAGGACACAACATGACAAAAATTTCAATCCACACACCCGTGAAGGGTGTGACGTACCGGTTGGTCGTCTATTCCCTGCACAGACAAAATTTCAATCCACACACCCGTGAAGGGTGTGACGGGTATGTTTGGGCTATTTGGCAGTGGTATAAATGATTTCAATCCACACACCCGTGAAGGGTGTGACGACTTCCGATAATTCCAGTATCCAAGAGTGGATATATTTCAATCCACACACCCGTGAAGGGTGTGACATTGTAATATCGTAGTAATTGTGTTTCCCAGAAAATTTCAATCCACACACCCGTGAAGGGTGTGACTTGGGGAATTGCGGCCCTGATTGTCCTGAATGGGATTTCAATCCACACACCCGTGAAGGGTGTGACCCACTCTCACCGGACAATACCAGGATGTCTTATCAATTTCAATCCACACACCCGTGAAGGGTGTGACTTGCAGAACCCGCCGTGAGCCTCTTCAGCCAGATTTCAATCCACACACCCGTGAAGGGTGTGACTCTAGGAGTTATCACCTATGCAAGAACCCTTATAATTTCAATCCACACACCCGTGAAGGGTGTGACGCAGCGACTAGATCCGGATTCCCGCGAGTATGAGATTTCAATCCACACACCCGTGAAGGGTGTGACAGGAAGATCCTCTCCGCAGGAGATACAGATCATACCTATTTCAATCCACACACCCGTGAAGGGTGTGACAACAAGACGGCTGTTACTGTTGCATCAGTCAAGGAATTTCAATCCACACACCCGTGAAGGGTGTGACATTGAATGTGGCAATTGGACAGGTCTTTCCTTCTGATTTCAATCCACACACCCGTGAAGGGTGTGACATGTTTGGAGACAGGCAAAGGCGCCCATCTTCAAATTTCAATCCACACACCCGTGAAGGGTGTGACCTGCAGGGTATAATCTGCTCATGAATCCAACAGAGATTTCAATCCACACACCCGTGAAGGGTGTGACGAGGCTGCAGATACCCGCATGAAGTTCTCTACCAATTTCAATCCACACACCCGTGAAGGGTGTGACTTCCGGGAGATGACCGACCCGGCGATCGTGTACCTATTTCAATCCACACACCCGTGAAGGGTGTGACATCTGGAGCGACGAATTGCAGATTTGATATCCGATTTCAATCCACACACCCGTGAAGGGTGTGACTTGGTAATGCTCTGGATGGTGCTGCAGGGAAACTATTTCAATCCACACACCCGTGAAGGGTGTGACCCGGGCATAGTGTCTGATCTAATTGAGGATCTGATTTCAATCCACACACCCGTGAAGGGTGTGACCAGATGAAGTGTTTGAGGAGATATTCATCGTCAATATTTCAATCCACACACCCGTGAAGGGTGTGACATGCTCATGCACTGGAACCACCCGACCCGCCAACAGATTTCAATCCACACACCCGTGAAGGGTGTGACATCGCAGGGATTGAGGTGAAAGCATAATGTTGAATATTTCAATCCACACACCCGTGAAGGGTGTGACATGATATCCAAAGCCATTGGCAATATCAACAAGAGATTTCAATCCACACACCCGTGAAGGGTGTGACATCACGCCTTCTGATGCATTGAAAATATCAGCAATGATTTCAATCCACACACCCGTGAAGGGTGTGACCGCAGATGACGAAGGTCTTCGATGGATTCAGAAATTTCAATCCACACACCCGTGAAGGGTGTGACTCTCAGAAAACTGGATGCGGATCACCAAGATCAAATTTCAATCCACACACCCGTGAAGGGTGTGACGCTGCTCGTGGGAGGATGGCGAATGTGTATTCCTATTTCAATCCACACACCCGTGAAGGGTGTGACTTGACGATCTATATCAGCGGTTATACGCCGCTACAATTTCAATCCACACACCCGTGAAGGGTGTGACATGTCTACGTAATTGCAAACGGATTCGATGTCATGATTTCAATCCACACACCCGTGAAGGGTGTGACTTTTCATGGCTGTTCCGGCTTCTTCTGCCGAAGTATTTCAATCCACACACCCGTGAAGGGTGTGACGCAAGGAGATCGATACATTCCAGACCGTATTGATATTTCAATCCACACACCCGTGAAGGGTGTGACAGGAAGAGAAAATTTCTAAAATGGATCCATTTAAATTTCAATCCACACACCCGTGAAGGGTGTGACTAGAAGAACCAGTCCCACTCACGATACCCGGAGAATTTCAATCCACACACCCGTGAAGGGTGTGACTATAACAAATGATGAATTAAACACCCACAAGGGATTTCAATCCACACACCCGTGAAGGGTGTGACATTCATATCCGGAAGGTTACCGGGTAGAATCCAAGTTATTTCAATCCACACACCCGTGAAGGGTGTGACGCTGGATGTAAGTCAACTGGGTTCCTCGGATGGATTTCAATCCACACACCCGTGAAGGGTGTGACTACGGCCGCGGTACCTAGTAGTGACCAGTCGTATATTTCAATCCACACACCCGTGAAGGGTGTGACTCGGGAACTGTCTTGCATTCGCAGGGCGGTACTCAGATTTCAATCCACACACCCGTGAAGGGTGTGACCACATACATAGACCTCCTCTCATCCGGGATAGATATTTCAATCCACACACCCGTGAAGGGTGTGACACTTGATGACTGTGAGTTTGATCCGGTTATCAAATTTCAATCCACACACCCGTGAAGGGTGTGACACACTGAAGAGATCGAGTGTTGGCAGACTACCAAATTTCAATCCACACACCCGTGAAGGGTGTGACGACATGGATAACTGCTGAATCATTCCCAATGATGATATTTCAATCCACACACCCGTGAAGGGTGTGACAAACGAGGTTCTAAACGATTAAGATTGATATCAATTTCAATCCACACACCCGTGAAGGGTGTGACTCTGAAACCGTTCTTATTGTGGCTTATCGAGAATATTTCAATCCACACACCCGTGAAGGGTGTGACAATCAGCGGGTCACTGAAGCACCAACTCTGATCAATTTCAATCCACACACCCGTGAAGGGTGTGACCAGGGAAAACCCGTGATGAGGCTGTCACAAAGTGATTTCAATCCACACACCCGTGAAGGGTGTGACGCTATATATGCGAACGACCGCGGAAATGTGTTAGATTTCAATCCACACACCCGTGAAGGGTGTGACTGCAAAAGATCGAAGCCAACCATTGGTTATAACCATGGTCTCCTCGGTCAACAAACCATTATTTCTTATTTTATTTTAATTAAAAGGTTGCAACCATTTTATGGAAGCAAATACATAAAAATAAAATGCCTGAATTGGATAGACACGCTTTAGTTGACATGATAACAGGTTGCCCAAATCTTTTTATTCAACAACTCTGAATGTGCCGCGAACCTCCCAGGAAAACTATGATCGCTCAGGGTTCGCGGAATCAGGTGATAAGTATCCCTTCAGGATCATACCCACCTTTTGTCCCGTAATGCTCAACCCTGTTTTTCCAGTTTTTACCAAGGAAATAAAACCGTATACTATCACGATCTACATCTACAATTGCATACAGCTGATGTTTCAGATCAGTAAACTGGGCAGGATCTACAAGGCACTCAAACACTGAATTTTGAACCCGCTGCCCATAATTTTTACACACCTTGGCAACATGCCGAAGTCTTTTCTTACCTTCCGATGTCTCCGTATTTACATCATACGTAACCAGTACCATCATACAAATCTAATTCATGAAAAACGGCGGATATCCATCAATATCTCCCCGAACAAACCGTGCCAGAAGCAATGCCTGTACATATGGGAGCAGACCAACAGGAATTTTTTCTTTCAGATAGGGATGAGTAATCTGATCAGTCTTTCTTTTCTGCCAGGCAGAAAGGATCGTTTTTCTTCCTTCATCGGTAATAAAAACACCTCCGTTCTCTTTCTTTAAAAAATCTTTACCACCGATCTGCTGAAGGTTGACCAGATTTAATGCCAACCGATCTGCAAGAAATGGACGCAGTTCCTCCATGACATCCAGAGCAAGACCCGGTCTTCCGGGTCTATCAGTATGAAAGAACCCAACATAGGGATCGAGACCGACCGTCTCAAGTGCTGACTCCACATCATGAGCAAGAAGGGTATAGAGAAATGAGAGGATGGAATTCATATTATCAAGAGGGGGTCTGCGGTTCCGCCCATAAAAGAAGAAATCAGCCTTCTGCTTCAGAATAAGTTCATCAAAAACATCAAAGTACCATTTTGCGCAGTTTCCTTCAATACCACGGAGGGAATCCAGTGACTCACAGGTATCAACTCTTTGGAGAGCATCAATAAGTAACAGATCCACATCACGAATCTTCTTGGCATTGACCACCCCCTCATGATCCCGGACACTTCTTCCAAGAACTGACTTACAATTTACAATTTTTCCGATAATACATGATTTTGCTATTTCAAGTGAGTCATGCTCATTATCAGCAATACGATACTGAACTCTGCGAAGAAGTACATTTCCTCTGATCTTACCATGTACACGAGCCTGGAATCTTCCGGATGGTGTAAGAAATGATAATCCTACATGATGTTCTGAACATAACTGCATCAGATGTGGAGAAGCACCCATATATCCAAAACAAACGACACCTTCAAGGTTATGAATAGGAATTCTGAACTTTTCCTGATTCTCTACTGAAACAACAACATTGTCACCATCGCGACTCAAATATGATTCAGGAGTCGTCACATAGAGAGTATTGAGAAGTCTACGCATGATCCTCCTGATCTACCACAAAATTTGCTATTGGAAGACTCGCTTCTTTAACATGAGAATGAATATACTTCCCCACTGATGATGCTCTCCGGGTCAACTTTGGAACACATATCTCAACAAGTGAGCATAGCTTGCAGTTTGCATCCATAGATGCAACCGGGGTGATCCCTTCCTGAAAGAGGGAGTGCATCTCTTCAGAAAGTGTCATTACAAGATCACGGAGTTCTTGGGTAATTTGCAGATGAACTCTCCTCCTGATCTCGTGATAAAAGAAGTCTGCCTGCTCAATTCTGGTATGCAGCATCTCTTCAAGACACATTGCCTGGGCACAAAGCTGAACTTCATCCCTCCTGTCAATCTTTGGTCTTCCTCGTTTGTACTCAACGGGACAAACCCTCCATAACCCATCTCTGCCGGGAAGTGTGATCCCGGTCGGAGCCTTGACATACTCAATAACATCGGCAATACCATACAAACCAAGAGAATACGAAACCAATGGATATGCCCTTGAAACAATCACATCACCCCGTGTTTCACAAAGAAACGGATCATCTGCCCGTTCATGGAGATAATGACCCTCAACAGTGCGTTGATCATCCTCCCACTGACGTTCAATATGGATCAATGCCCATTGACGTCTGCAAAAGTAAAAATGTTGTATTCCAGAAAGAGCCAGGAGTTCATCATCGGAATACTTCTTTTCACTCATAATTTTTCAATTAATTCAACACCATTTGGCATGGTTGTATCCACAGAAACCTGATAATCGGAGTATGAACGGGGTGGGAGTTCTTTGGATACACGATCGATTTTTATCTTATCAAAGAGAGTATGTGCCTGACAACATCCAAGTACAGAATTATGTTTGAATATGATCAGTTTTCTGGCAGCCATCTTTCCACGGGCAGCAGAGTGGTCATGCTCAAACATATTGACAAGGCTATCCCAGAGAAGACTCAGATCATCCTCTGAAAATCCAGTTACTTTCTGGGCAAGATTTGCAGAAACATATCCCTCAGCACGGTATAGTGCATAGGGAACAATCTGTTTCTTCCCCATGGTCTGCCCTTTATCCAAGTCCTTTGAATCAGTGACGGCCTGACGTGTTACGGTCACTTCCTGTTGAAAAATCGGGTCCAAACTCCGGGAGAAGTTAATCTGAACCGGTCCGCGAACCTGCCCACAATTTACTTTTGTAGTCATAACTGCACCAAAAGCACGGATATCAAAAAAATTCTGGCACATGAAGTCAGTTAAACGCTTATCGCTTGGATTTTTGGGACTGACAGGTAATCCTGCATCAAGATATGCCTCTTCATTTCTTGTATTTAATGCAACCCCGGACTTGACATATATTCGATATGGTGAGACCCCATCTTTCACAAGTTCCACATAATCCCTGATCTTCCGTTTCAAACAAACATCGGTAACTATTCCAAACCCGGTCTGTGGATCGATTCTGGGCATATTGCCCATATCAGGATCGCCATTTGGGTTTCCATTCTCTACATCATACAACAATACAAACTCATACCGGTTTTTAATAGGTTCACTCATAGATTATTCCTCCTTTGAATCCTGTTTTTTAATAAAAAATGATTGCTTCTGATGATAATAGCCGAGCATAAACAAGCCCTGATCCTCAAGACTTAAAAATGCCGGAAAAGAACTTACTTCTGACAAAATCTCTTTAATCGCCTGATCTGTTTTAAAACCCCAGTCAGATTTGGCTATATGATGCTGGGCAAGTTTGAGCAATACCGGAAACACTACCGCCGGCGTTGAAGAGGCACTACTGAAATATTTGCTGTTTATAGTGCTGCCCATCTCTTTGTTTGTCTCGCTCTGCACCTTTTCAAGTACTGCAAACAACCGGCCAAGCCGGTAAGGTACATTCTTACTCTCTTCATTCAGACTCATGGTAATCAGATTTTCCTCAAATGATGATCTTCCGGATCTTGAAATCCGCAGTAAATATGCCTTAATAAAACCTGCCCTAATATAATTGATCGATCTCTCAACTTTGATCCGGTTGAGAATAGCATAATACATCTGAACTGGATATGGAGTCCCATTCAGGATTGCACTAAACATTAACCCAGCAAGAAGTGGTGATACCTCTGCATTTTCGGTCCTTGGAATAGACTCCTGCAGCAACCGATACACTGATATAAAGGGTGGCCCGTAGTCACCACGAACAATCTCCAGATCAAGGTGATGCCTGGCAATCCGTTCTATAAAATGACCAAAAGAATCCTGGTACCAGAACCGGATTGCGAGTCTGGCATTATTCGGTGATAAACCAAGGATATAAAACCGGGTTTCAGGTTCTGTTCCGATAACTTGTTGATTAATCGGTTCCGAATTTCTGACTTTGGTGAGAATGTCCCGAATTAGTTGGATGGTTCTTACATCCTTTGAATGATTCTCTTCGTTTTCAGAACCATCAGGATTCTCTTCATCAGATCCTGAAGGAGGATTAAAGAGTGATAGGGCGAGATCTTCACATGATCGATCCGCTGTTTCAGCCCAGAAAACAACAGTATTATCTCCAATTCTGATTCTGCTCTTTAGATCAGCAAGAAGATAGTTCAATACAGTAGTATACTTGAATTCCGCGGTAATTCCAATCGGTGCATTATAACTTTGTTCTTTACCATATGAGCAAAAAGCAGGAGCATTAAAACTCACCAACGAAGCTCCAGCAGGCTGGGCACCTGTTACACCTTTGATCTTCTGATGGGTCTCAGAAATCGGTTCAAGGTTTCCAGTTACAAGACAATGGGCATGTGTTGTTGTATCCTCATTGTCACATAGACTCAACTTTTCCCATGCTCTTCTGATCTCATCAAATTGATGGAGATATTTGTTACCGGAACCTGCAATCTCAAAAACAAAAAACGATCCGCTTAAAATATCATCTTTATACTCAGTGATCTTCTCATTCTGAAGAGAGTTCTCTGGTTTCCAAGAGTCGATGAATTTTAAAAAACTTCTAACCTCTCCAAGTTCTACATTGTCAAGAATTGAGTGTTGTAATGCTTTAAATGCTTCAAAACAATCTTGAGAACGTTTTGTGATGACAATCAAATCACCACCGGTATCATCAAGAACCCTGATATTTTTTGAAGAATCATTCAAATTCTTCTCGCGATCCTTTTTCAGGATCACGTCAACGCCAAAGATGTACTTGGCATTATCGCACAGAAAATAGGGACGAATAGTATTGGCTCTTGAATCCTGCTTTGGTACAGTTAACTCCCGAGGCCTTGGTTTCTTATCCTTCGTTCGTATGTCAATAACATGTGACAGTTGGCCATCCTCTGAAATCTGAAGAACAAAAGAGACCTTCGCTGTACTATAGCCGAGTTTGGGAATAGTACACCTATCGTCCCGGGCGAGAATATCATAATATTGATTCAGAGCCTGGATGATCACGATACACAACCCCCGGACAGACACTGTTCAACATCAATAATCCCATCCCTCATCTCGGCCCGAAAAAAGACAGGATTCATCTGATCATCAAAATTGATGTCATAGAGCATGAACCCGAGATCCTGACACGTTCCTATATAGCAGGAACGGGGAACGTCTCCTTCAATCAGTTCATAAGTAACCGGAAATTCTCTGCATCCGAAATAGGGCTGATGAAAACACTGACCTTTTCGCATTCGTCGAAGTGCAATATTGTAATGTTTCTCTACCGTATCGTCTGCTCCGGCTTTTCCAGTCAGATCAAAATGTGCTTCTATGCAATAACAGACATCACGAAGAAGATAGGATGCACGTTGCTGGCGGTTTGCGTTTGAATCCAGGAATAAATCAACATGAGATCCATGTAACGCACTTTTCACCTTGGCAGCAGAGATAACTCCCTCTACCTCATTTCTTCTGATATTATCAAATTTAATCGGATTCAATACGTGAATTTTATCTATCTTCCACCGGATTGCCGGCTTCCAATAAATAGCCTCTAAAATACCACGGGCAGCAGATGGTGTCATAACATCATAACTCACCCGTTCAACCTTCATCTCAGGTCTAGTAAAACAGGCATAATCTCCAGAAACTTTCAGTGTAACTCCAAAACCCATTCAGAACCTCCTAAGAAATTAACAGTCCTCCAAATACATCGTCACCTGACACCCGTACAAGCCCGGTCTTTTCACTATACAATCGCGGATTCACAAGGATATGAAACCGTTCACCTAATGTCTCAATTGATCCGTTCTCTTCAAGTTCACGATATTCTGGAGTATACACCCGTACTGTATATCCCTGTAATTTCCGGGCATTTTCACCTGGAAACCCTGTTTCTCTCATCTTTTTAATTGCATCTTCTGCAGTTTTATCAAAGGGAATAATCACGTCTTTGGTGTTCTCTTCGATCAACTGAAAAGCATCACTTACATCTTCAAAAGGAAATGCCAGGTCTTTTGTATTTTCTTCTAGTAAAGCGAGAATACCCTTTTGATCAAGCCCATCATCTCCTTCATAAAAGTATAGTTTCCCAAAATATTCTTCAATAGCAGGAAGAGAGAGTGGATCATCATAAGATTCGAGCACCATCCCTCCGATCTCAGCTAACTTTTTCTGCCAACTCGTGGGTTTTCCATGTTTTTCTGTTGAATTAAAAAGAAATACTTCTCCTGTTGGAAGTTTTCCCTCACGGTTACATCTTCCTGCTGCCTGAGCAATTGAATCAACACCGGCCATAGCACGATACACAACAGGAAAATCAACATCAACACCGGCTTCTATCAGTTGTGTAGAAATAACCCGGCACTTTTTACCTTCTGCAAGCCTTGTTCGTATCTTTTTAAGTATTTCACTCCGGTGAACCGGACACATCTTGGCACTAAGGTGGAAAACTGGATCCTTATCTGAAAAAGAGTCAAACAGTAATTGAGCGTGTTTTCTGGTATTGACAATACATAGAACCTGTGAACACTGTTCCAGTCTTGGTGTTAGTTCTTGATCAGAGAGTTCTCCCAGATGGTTTATATGAACCCGTTTAAAATGGTCATACAACTCACCAGGTGATTCCATAATTTCGGTAACTTTCAGATTTTTATCTAGTAACTCACCAATCTTTGGCTGGGTCGCAGTGCATAAAACAATTGTAGAACCATAATTTGTCACCAATTCAGACAAAGCCTGAAGAGATGGCTTCAGATACTCAGTAGGCAGCATCTGTGCCTCATCAAGAATAATTATACTCTTTGAGAGATTGTGCAGTTTCCTACAGCGGGATCTCTTGTTGGCAAAAAGAGATTCAAAAAACTGAACATTCGTAGTCACAGTAATGGGAATATCCCAGTTCTCGGTGATCATCTTATACCAGCGATTCTTCACCTCAAAATCATCATCGTCTTCACGAGAGGGACTAAAGTTGCTATGATGTTCAAGAACATTTTTCTCACCAAAAATATTCTTAAAAATTTGTGCATTCTGTTCAATAATGCTGGTATATGGGATTACATAAAAGATCCGTTTCAAATTGTTCTTTTCTAAATGTTTTAGAGCAAAAGCCATTGATGAAAGGGTCTTCCCCCCACCGGTAGGAACAGTGAGAGAAAAGAACCCAGGGGATAACACCGCCCCCTCCAAACACTGATCACGAATCATCTTCCGATATTGATTTATTACTGTCTTCTTTGAGTCACCAGTCATAGAGGCATCATATTGTGAAAACAGGTCTGAAAGAATAGTGAAAGAATCACAATTTGTCCTGATATGAGAAGAGTCTGGTTTTGAAAAAGATTCAGTATCCAAAGAATCTGCATCAACCAGACATGAATATAGCATCCTGATAAAAAATGATATAGAAAAGCCCATCCGATTTGATATAGGACGGATGGGAAGGTATCTGGTCGTCAGAGCATTAGGAGTAATCTCCTGTTTATAACAAGAATAATCTTCAATCACAGAATGCAATAGGCGCTCCTGAAGGCCACTCTGTGCACTTCCAAAATTATGCAGCCCGGTGTGGTGACCGGCGATAATATAAGCCATTATCCTGCTTATTGCCTTATCATAGACAACTCCTGCTTCACGTGCTCCTGCGGTTGAATGATCCACACGTATTGAAGATCCTTCAAGACGTTTCTGAAATTTATCAGAATATTTTCCAATATCATGAAGGGTTCCACAGGCATATGCAATATCTTCTGCTGAAAAGTCGGATGCAAAAGAAGATGCTAGATCTGCAACCTGGATGAGATGATCTTTCAGTAGTTGCCAGTCGTGTTTATCAGTATTTTCAGTTGTGTGGGCATAATACATGCAATCACATCAGAAAGTTCGCGGTATATTCAGTCCATAATCCATTACAGGTAAATATATAGAGTTAATTTGAAATCTATCGATGAAGATGATCATAAAACTAATTTTACCACAATGCCATGAGAAAGATTATCGTGATCTATCATAAGTACTTTGGGTTTAGCTTTTTAAAATCTCAACCGATGGTGATTCACATAAATGATCTTACCCACAAACAACATTGAGCCAGACCGCTATCTTTCTCAACTGATTCTCGAATCATTTCGCAGTAACTGCCTGAAAAAAAATTCGGAGATTATGATGACACAGTCAGATTGACCGTATATGTTCCTGAATTATTATACTGATGGGATGGATTCTGTACTGAAGAGTTCGTACCATCACCAAAATTCCAGAACCAGGATGTAGGACTTCCTGTCGATGCATCATGAAACTGGATAGTGAGCGGTAGTACACTCACACCAGGAACACCATAGAATTTTGCTGCCAGAACAACAGGGGGTGGATTGAGGTGAATGACCCCGACACCATAGTGCTTCATCCCGGAGTAATACCCCCCCCAGGTCATAGTATGATCTGAATAATCCCAGGTGTCATGAACAATAACCTGATTTGTCCCGGAGTATCCTATGCCGAGCATGGTATGTCCGTTTACCTGGATGAGAACAGGATATCCGGCATCAATCTCTGCCTTGTATTGAGCATATGTGAATCCATAAGTTAACCCCGCAGAATCAATATACTGATTATAATTTGTAGCAACACCATAACCACGGGATTCTGCAAACAGTCTCATGCCATGCATCCCATCACGACTAGTACTATCGTAATAGGTAAAGTCGTATGTTGGTGATCCATCCGAATAATACCAGAATGTGGTGCTCCCATCACTGTTTCCATACTTTTTGTACATGTTTGTCCCCATATAATCTCCAATACAGTCAAGGGGAGTATGCTCTGTCCAGGAGTCATAATAGGGATCGGTACTAGAACCATATGCATAGTAATAATCATCTTTATGCCCTCTCGTAGTCCTGCCATCAAGCCCATTCTGTGAAGCACTGAGAGGACATTGCCCATTTCCTTCTGATGATGAGCCCCAGACCGAATTAGTCAGAGGAAAAACACCACCATTAGTCGGGCCGGTATACATATTCGCGTACCCTGCCCTGTCATAATACCCGAATAACATGGTCGCAGATGTTGCCGAACACCCATATGACCATCGCATCGCTGGGACATCTGATGAGGAAAGTCCCTGTACTGAGACATTAGTGGCACTTGCAAGGTTTAATGAAGAAACCCACCCTTTCGGAGGCAGACCCGGACCGATTATTCGCTGATCAACAAGTTTGCCATTTATACTCTGACGAGATATGAGGGACGTGTCTGATGCGGTGAATAGCACAGAATCGACGGTTGTATTCTCTGAAGCGACTCCTGCTACAGTTGTATTATTTTCAGACACGCTAGTGAGACCAACCACTGTTCCCCCAACAATACCTTTCAGGATTACATCACTACGTACAGAAGATAAAGAGAACCCCGGAATATCAGGAATAACCTGTGTGACAAGGTCCGACGCAATCAATTGAGGGGATAACGCATATGCAGGGATGACGACAGAGAAGCAACAACAGACCAATAATACCAATGCAAAAATACGCAAATTCATATAAATCCTTCAACCAGTTCAAATACTACATGCAGCATCTACTATTATTGAGACACTGTCTGTAGGATAAATCCAATAATATATGATTCAGCGTTCTTCCTCCATATAAAGATAACACACACGATCTCATATTCTCATTCCTTCTGATATAAAAAATCATTTTCTGAAAGGTCATACTCTTCCGAATACGATTCCATTCACATAACCAGTACAAGGTTTATCTCAACAGCAGAATGAGATCGGTCTATGATACCGCGAACAGTGTATTGCATGGAGAGGGGAAAATGGATTCTTTGAGATGTTTGAGGAGGAGGGGGCCATTCAGAACGAGAAGGACACAACGTTGACAAATGTATCTACACCAGTACTTCAGGGTTGAACTGGGAAGGATGCCCTGAATTTTCCCCGGTCCACAGGAACATGGGGACTGAAGCGTCACTAAGGATTCTCAGTAGAATAATTATTTAATAAAATTATTTAACATATATCCATCGTCATCCCCTCTGACTCAAGATACCCTAATCCCCACACCTTAAGTGTATCAAATACCGGGAACAGGGCCATTCCATGTTCGGTCAGCGAGTACTCAACACGGGGAGGAACCTCCGGGAATACAACCCGGGATACGATCTTCAGTTCCTCAAGTTCACGGAGATGGGCTGTGAGCGTATTCGAATTCACCCCGTGCATCTTCTTCTTTAGATCAGTGAACCGGAGTGCATCACCCCGAAGATGCCAGATGATCAGAATATTCCATCTGCTGCCCAGAACCTCGATGAAGAGTTCTATGAGACATTTGGATTTTTTATCAGATTTCATAAGAAATACCACAATAGTTATTTTTAATGACCTATGTTAGTTTGTATTACCTGCACAGTATAAGTAACTACCAGAGAAAATAGGGACAGGAGGTAAAAATGGATACAAAAAATCCGAACTGTGCTCAGTGTACGAGTAGGAGATGCGGAACCACTGACAAGGATATACCTGTCCCGGTATCCTGCCCAACAGAGGCGTATGCAGATATCATCGGGGAGACAACAGAGAGATATCACCGCCCTGAAAACAAGGCCGTTATCCAGGGATGGCATAAGTTGATGAGCAAAATCCTTGATCCTAAAAATCCGCATGAGAAGTTATCGTGGACACGGGTTGACGAGATCATGGAGTATGCAAAAATCAGAGGGATGAAAAGACTCGGGATTGCCACGTGCTATGCATTATTGTTTGAATCAAAGTTATTATCAGACATCCTTGAGGCAAACGGGTTTCAGGTACTCTCGGTCTCCTGCCTGTGTGGTGAAGTAAACCCACAGGATGCCGGGATTGAGGGGAATGTCTTCTGTAACCCGATACTCCAGGCAGAAGTGCTCAACCGTGAAAAGACAGACCTGAACATAATGGTCGGCCTGTGTATCGGCCATGACATCCTGTTTCTACGCCACTGCACCGGAGAGACGACACCGCTCATCGTCAAAGATCGGGCACTTGGCCATAACCCGGTAGCTGCATTGTACATGAGCCAGAATAATTTCTACAAGGAGAGATTTATCCGGAACGATAGATAAATCAGGTCTTCGATGTTCACCAGGAAATGTCAGAGTTACAGACAATATAGCCTCATCCATCTATCACGGTTGATAAAGATGGAAGACGTATCTGCTCCAGTGAGGTGAGGAATTATTCCTCATGCTCCTTGAACTGTTACCACAGAAATAATGCCGACTGAATAAAACCAGAACCATCCTGAATGAAAGGATTATCGCAGATACAGCAAACATCAGCAAATCTATCAAACAGAACAACCCAAAGAAATTTCCAAAATGGATTCTTTTTTCTGATAAGACCTATGGTGACCCACAAATCAAAAAGAACCCTTTTCAAAAACTTTTTCCGGGAACCTTACCGCCATAAACCCGATATTTGTCTTAATCCTCAAAATATAATCAAAATTCTGATATAATGATCTCCTGATACATGGATCAAAACATTTTTGAGATTAGATAAATATCGTGGCACGAGAAATGTAGCCAAATCTTTAAGATAGTCTATGAAAAATACACCGATAGGAACTGTATGGTACCCTGCTGATAACCGGATTCAAAAATGAGTGATCCAGTAAAAGTCCTTGTTGTGGAAGACGAATTTGTGACAGGCCTGGAAATTCGTGCTCGCCTGGAAGATCTGGGATATGAAGTACTTGGTGTCGTTGACACCGGGGAAGAAGCGATAACAAAGGCTGAAGATCTCCTTCCTGACATCATGATCATGGATATCACGTTACGGGGGGAGATGACCGGCATAGAATCTGCCGATATAATCAGAAAAAAACTCACCATTCCGATAATATTTCTGACTGCCCATTCAGATGACAGCACGGTCGAGAAAGCAATCCAATCAGAGCCTTTCGGGTATCTGATTAAACCCCTTGATGAAAGGGTATTAAAAACCACCATCCAGATGGCATTGTACAAATATGCAATGGATAAAGCACTAATAAAAAGTGAAAAAAGATACCGGAGCATTGCAGAACAGGTTGATAATGCCATCATCATACTAAATCAGGACTATTCTATTGCTTTTCTCAATACCCATGCCAAAAAGATCTTTCAGGTGCCGGATTCTTCCGAAGTTCAGCACCTTGATGAGGTTATCCCGGAAGAACTCAGCATTAGAGTTACAGATGATCTATCAAAGGTTTTTGAAGAGAACCACTCATTAAAAATAACTCATCATTTTTTCCATAAAAATGCTGAATTCTGGTTTGACTGCTCACTTATCCCTATTTCGATAGATATTGGGGTATTCCAGGTAATCCTCCTGCTCCATGATGTCACAGACATGATCAAAATCGAAAAGGAGATTGAAAAGAAGGGGATTGTGCAGATAGAACATAACATGGAACAGTTCCAGATCCTCAATGACAGGATAAGGAACCCTCTTGCAATAATCGTCGCTGCTGCTTCACTTACGGACTCTACACAGAATGATGAGATCATCAACCAGGTTATGATTATTGATGAGCTTGTATCTCAATTAGACAGAGGATGGGTTCAGTCAGATGTGGTTCGAAGGTTTCTGCTCAAGCATTATGGTCATGGGAAAGAGATCAACTGATAATTTTCTTTAATCATGTAGGTAAAAATGGATCATCGGTATGTAGTCCCGCTCATAATCCTTCTTTTAACCATCAGCGGTATTGCGTACATCCAGTATCAGTCAGTAACTGACACCTCACTGAGTGACCATCTGAATAATTGTATCATCATCGGATATGCTGTCGAACCGCCATATGCCTATGTATCTGGCGGGAATATCACCGGTGAATCACCAGAAGTAGCACAAAAAATTGTTGAAAGGATTGGGATACCATGCATTATCTGGAGACAGACAGAATTCGGTTCACTCATCCCGGAGCTTGAAGCAGGAAAGATAGATGTAATAGCTTCCGGGATGTTCATCTCCGATGACAGGCTGAAAGAGATCTCCTTTTCTTCTCCTTCGTTTCGCGTAAACCAGGGGTTACTGGTTAAATCAGGAAATCCATCAGATATTCACTCGTATAAAGAGGCAGTTGAAAAGAATAATGTAGTAATCTCTGTTCTGGCCGATTCAGTCGAACAAGAAGTGTTTCATGAACTTGGCATGCCTGAAGAGAGGCTCATTATTGTTCCAGATACCCCGACTGGTCGGGCATCGGTTGAGACCGGAAAAGCAACAGGGTTTGCACTCTCAACACCCTCCATCCGGTGGCTCGCATCACACTCCACATCTGGTGAATTTGAAGAGGCACATCCATTTTATCAGACCGAAATACCGGCACTCAGATCATATGGATACGGGGCGTTTGGATTCAGAAAGCAGGATCGTGCACTGATTTCTGCGTGGAATAGTATGATGAAAGAGTATATCGGGTGTGATAGCCATCTGAACCTAATCAGCAGATTTGGTTTTTCCAAAGATGAAGTACCGGTACATGATGACTCAAATCTCTCTATCCGGGATAAATCATGAAGAATCCTGATCTGATAACCAATCTATCAGCCATTCTCGCTAACCCACGGTTTTGGATCTGGGCAGCGATACTTTTTACCATTTTTGTCAGTTTTTCCATCACCTGGTTTCATTATCAGGAACAGGAGGAGATGAAGTATATCATCAATGATCTCAATCTCCTTGGAACTGCCCGGATTGACCTGATAAAGGGTTTTTTACATACTACTCAGGGAAATAATGATGCATCACCGTATGACAAATACCAGGGATATGCCCTCTTAGATCAGTCCATTCATTCAATTGATAAGACAATCACTGAAATCGAAAATATTCCATCCATATATGATATCAATGAACTCCCTGATACGACTCACTTTCGTAATCAGGTCGAGAAATTTAAACAAGTCCTTAATACATTGGAATACTCTTCAGACCATGACGAGAATCTCCAGATTCAATTCCGTATCTCACTCTATGATCTTGAACAGCAAACAGACCTCCTTGATCTGGCACTAAGGAAGTCACTTCAGCAGCGGACCAAAACCTGGAATAACTATTTTATTCTGATGCTTGGGTTCATTATGGTGCTATTGGCCGGACTATGTGGAGCAGCAATCTATTCCATGAACCTGGCTGATAATGCCTTTTCCAGAGTAAAGGAGACAGAGCAGAAGTACAGGTTACTTGCCGAAAATGCAGGAGATGTCATCTGGACGATGGACATACAGTCGAGAAAGATGAGTTACGTCAGTCCTTCCGTTTTCTCTCTTCTGGGTTATCGACCTGAAGAACTTCTGGACCTGTCTCCGGAAGATTTTATTGTGACTGATTCGTTTCAACAGATGAGTATCCAAACAGCAGATAGGATCAAAGCAATGGAATCTGGAGATACATCAGCACAGATTCAGATATTCTCTCTTGATCTAAAACGAAAAGATCAGACTATTATTCCTGTTGAACTTGTAACAACTCTCGTAGTAAATGACCAGGGGGCTGTCTCAGGCATTGTTGGTGTAGTCCGTAATATCAGTGAGCGGAAAGAGAATGAATGTGCATTACTGGAGAGTGAAGAGCGATATCGTCGGGTATTAGACACGATGCTGGAAGGTTTCCAGATAATAACTTCGGATTTTAGATATTTATATCTCAATGATGAGGCGGTCAGGCAGAGTGGTTACTCCAGGGAAGAACTGATGAGCAGTACCCTGATAGAGAAGTATCCAGGAGTAGAGAAGACGCCATTATTTAAATCTCTTCAAAGATCATTCAACGAAAAAATTCCACAGATTATTGAGAATGAATTTACATTTCCAAACGGGGATTCGGGTTGGTTTAATTTGAGAATCCAGCCAATAAAGGAAGGACTGGCGATATTATCCCTAAATATCACTGAACAGAAAAATACAGAACTTAAGATACTTAGTAAAAACACTGAACTTAACGCCGCGTTAGAAGAATTATCTGCTTCAGAAGAAGAGCTTAAATCAAACTATTATGAACTTGTAAAGAGTCAGGAACAACTCTACAAAAGTGAAGAAAAATTCAGAAACCTCGCAGATTATACCTATGACTGGGAATACCTGATCGATCCCGATCAGGATTATGTATACATAACCCCATCAGTTCAACGGATCAGCGGGTATTCTCCTGAAGACTTTTATCAAAAACATATAACACTTGAAGAGATCATCCATCCGGATGATAAAGAGATATATCAGTCACATTCGCTTTGCATCACCGATCCAGATAAACATGAGATTCTCTTTCGAATTATTACAAAAGATAATGGGGAGAGATGGATATCTCATCATTGTTATTCTGTATTTGACAAAGACGGGGTCTTTCTTGGTCGAAGAGCCGTAAACCGGGATATTACGGATAAAAAACTGATTGAAGATGAACTGAAGCGTTCATATGAAGATCTGGAGAATCGCGTCAGAGACAGGACACTTGAATTAACCAGGAAGAATGAGGAACTGGAGAAGTTAAAGACCGTTCTTGAAGAGAACCAGGAGCGACTTGATAGAGCACAACATGTTGCTCACTATGGAAGCTGGGACATCGTCCTTACCACCAGGGAATTTCACTGCTCTCCCGAAGAACTCAGGATATTTGGATATGATCCGGATCTTCAAAACCCTTCTCTGGACTTATTTTTAGAAAGGATACATCCAGATGACCGTGAGAAAGTTAACAGAAATATAGACATGATCATACAAGACCGGCCATCCGGTTCTGTTACTCATCGAATTATTCTCCCCAGTGGAGAGATCAGGACAATTTTTGCTCAAATGGAAATATTTGGAGATGAGTCTCAGGATTCGAGAAGAATTGTCGGATCTTCTCAGGATATTACCGATATTAACCAGGCATTAGAGGAGAAACAAAGAATTACAAGAGAAGTTCATGACCTCTATAACAGAGCTCCGTGTGGATATCATTCAATCGATGGAAATGGCCTTATTATTCGAATGAACGATACTGAACTCTCGTGGTTACAATACTCAAGAGAAGAAGTCATTAACAGGAAGAATATCCAGGAGCTCCTCACCCCGGAAAGCGTAGAAACATTCAGAAGATCATTCAAGAGATTTATAGAAAGTGGATCCCAGGTAGATATTGAACTGACCTTTGTCAGAAAGGATGGGAGTACTTTTCCGGTGCGGGTGAATGCATCTGCAATATTTGACGAGTCAGGGAATTATCTGATGTCCAGGACAATTGTTATAGATATCACCGAACAGAAGAAGTTAGATGCTGAAATTGTAAAATCACTCAGAGAAAAGGAGATTCTCCTAAAAGAGATTCATCACCGTGTAAAGAACAATATGCAGGTAATATCCAGTCTTCTTTTCATGCAGGCACGTGGCCTGCAGGATCCTCACATGATTGAGATATTAAACGAGAGTCAGAACCGGATCCGTTCACTTGCTCTCATCCATGAAAAACTCTATCAGTCAGATAATCTCGATCAAATAGACTATAGCACATATATCAAAAAGATTATCGATTACCTGTTCCAGTCCTATAAAGTATCAAAGACCGATGTGTCTGTAGAACTCAATATATCCTCAATATACCTCGATATTGACAAAGCTGTACCCTGTAGTCTGTTGATAAATGAGATGATATCCAACTCGCTCAAACATGCTTTTCCCAATGGCCAGAAGGGGATTATTACCATTGATATGTATGCAGATGAAAATGCATATCACCTGAAGTATACCGATAATGGCATCGGCCTTCCTGACGATCAATCTCTTGAGAAAAAGAATTCACTCGGGTTTCAACTCATCAAAGGACTGGCTGGTCAATTAGGAGGGACACTTGAGATTATCCGGGATCAGGGAACCGTATACATATTGACGTTTTCAAAATTTATTCAAAATAGGTAGGTTTAGCAGATAGGAAAATCAGAATACATACGTCGTTCCGACAGTATTCAGAATACATTTCCCGGGTATATTCTCAATAAACCTATTAATTGCCGTCCACCCGGTGCAGTGCATCGGGACAATATAATCAGGGTCAATCTCTTTCATAGCCGCTATTGTCGGCATGATCCGTGGTTCAAACGCCGGACCGGTGAGATGGAATCCCCCGATTACCGCGTGAACAGTACTGATTCCGGTGATCTTCTGTGAATAGTGTATTGTATTGATGATCCCGGCATGGGCACACCCACTCAGAACTACAAGACCCTTATCCCGGACATGAATTACAAGTGCCTGGTCATCACGTATCGGATCAGAAACCCACATACCGTCTTCATACATCTCCATGCCAGGCATTCCGGTCTCAAACGGAGTGATACGCTCCACTTCACCGGTCACAAGCAGATGATCATCTGCAAGCGAAGATGGATTGCTGCAGATACGGATGTCTGCCCCGGCATCTTTGAGTGCTGCTTCATCCAGTTGTGGCAGTTCCACAGGCACTCTGATCGGATTATTGAGTCTTCGCCTTACAAAGGCATCAGGATGGAGAACGAGCGGGATACTCTTCCCGGCTCTTCTGAAAAATTCAACCATACCTCCGATATGATCAAAATGACCATGGCTCAGTGCAACAGCCTCAATATCAGAGAGTTGTATCCCGAGGACTTCCGCATTGGAGAACATGCAGTTCTTTGAGAGCCCGGCATCAAGGAGGACTGTATGGATCTCTTCTCCACAAAAAAGCCTGACAAGACAGGATAAACCATGCTCAGCGAGAATTTCCCTGGATGGACCAAACGGCAGCCGTTTATCCACGTCCGTTGCCGGTGGTACAAAGATATCAATGTAATTATCGACCAGAACAGTGATCTCCACCTTGTCTACCGGTTTAAGAATTTCCATCATAAGACATCAATCGATCAGAAGGAGAGCCATCAGTTCAGGATGTCCCTGCACCGGGAATTTAATCGACATACCTGCTTTTTCAGCAGTCTTCACCATGTTGACACCCACGGCATGTTCAGGGATACGGGCCTGAGAGGGATGAACACAGAGACCGTTCACGTTACAGGTTTCACAAAGCCGGCATGACCCGTTCACCAGAGCCAGGGCAAAGGTGTTGCCTGCATTAAAGGCAGTCCGCTCCAGTTCAAGCATCATCGGAGCAAACGATCCGGTGCCGTTGAAGTGATCCTTCCAGAACTGTGTTGCCTTCTCCTTTTTATCAGCCGGGGCTTTTGGATCGAGCCAGTACCGGTATATCGAGCAGATTACATCATCATCGGCCTCGGCAGGTGAGATGAACTTGACTAGGAGGGCAGAGGAATACTCAGATAATATTCTGCGGAACTCATCAGGAGTAGGAACATGGGGCGGACAGGTCAGTTTTTTCCCGTACGAGATGCATCCTGCCCGGCACTTGAGTACAACCCGGTCCTCAACGATAACATCAGATGCAGAGATCACCTTTGCATCTGCAGCGCCAAGTGAGCGGGCTTTATCAACGAGAAACTGGTAATGGTGAACTTTTTCGGCATCAAAAGAGTTCCTGATTGTCATCAGTAGTACCTATTCCCCGGCATACTACATATAAAGCAGATGTATAGTATACTGATTGACCCGGTCTGCCGGTTCTTTCAGCCGTTAGTCACAGACTCCTTGTATCCACCCGCACGAAAACATCCTCGGTAGATCATATTTCACAGCCGCGATGCCCGGCTCCGTAGTCCAGAAAACTCAGGCACAATGACCATCATTCATGATGATATCACTTGTTGCAACCGGTTGCAACGATGGAAACCGAACATTTTTCTGGAATACCATGAAGGAACAAAGAACCCATGCCACCTCATTCCGCCATTAACAATCAGGTGCAACGACATCAGAAAGTGTCAGTTCACACAACCGAGCTCAAGTACTGTGCACATTTCGTTAAAACTGATGAATACCTGCCAAAATTAATTTCTAATTATTTTCCATCAGTTTTACCTATCGTGATTATAGCCTGTTTCACACAACGATAGTATGTCACACAGAGACCTGCACAAGGCAGATAATAAATCATGCCTGTGCAGGAACTGTGAGCGATAGATGAGCTGCGTTCAACATGTCCTCCTACAATCGAAACTTCTCATCATCACAACCGGGAATGATTCCTTTGGAGTTATCCCGGGTTCTTAGTTCGATGTTATGAACAGTCCGAATTTCAGCCAGCCTCAATGAGGCTGGTCCTCCTCCTACATTCAATCAATTATAATGAGGTACAGTATGTTCACACCAACAACACTCGCCACACCATATAATGACAGACAAAAGACCCTGATCGACTACCTTGAGAACAAAATGAAAGAAGGAAAGAACTTCTTTAAGTCCAAGTATATTGCCAGGGAGACAGGACTGTCATCCAAAGAGGTCGGAACAAACATGGGGATACTGGCTGAAAACTGCCCGAAGTTCTCAATTCAGAAGTACAGTTACTCAAACAGCACCACCTGGCTGATCACACACCCCCAGGTATAACGTACGTATAACACTTTTGCAAGAAAAAGTCCTTTTCACCGATCCTACCTGGGGCCCCCAACGGGGCACCGTTGGGGTTTTTAGTGACAGAGTCAAGATTTCATGACTCTTACAGTCCCGGCTGGATAAAGCCTGCTCTCATGAACCGCTGATCTGGCATACTTCCTTCTAACTCTGATCTCCCATTGATTCCATTAACTTGTAAAAATATTCAGGCTTCTTTGTAAGATTCAATTGGTACCAGGCCTCAAGTGTCTCTTCCCGCATGACTCCGAGTTTCTTCATCACTGCGTATGCAAAATCAACCGCTGAAAATCCGCTTGCGGTGATCAGATTCCCATCAGTGACAGCAGGTTCTGACAGATAGTATTTCTCTCCCGAATACCCGGGGCAGAACTGCTTCAGGGCTCCAATATCATTGCTCGTATGTGACCGGTTATCGAGCATACCTGCATTGGCCAGGGCCATTGTAGCCCCGCAGATGGCGCCCACAATCATTCCGGTATCAAGCAGTTGCCTGACCTTTGCAAGCACCGGGTCGTGCAGCGGCTCAAACCAGGTCATACCACCCGGAAGAATGAGGAGCCTGTCAGAATCAGCCTCGATCTCATCTATGGTGATCTCAGGAACCAGCCGGAGACCTCCCATGGTAGTGACCGGATCGCGTGTCAGGCCGCAGAGACGTACCTGGTACCGCAGATCAGGTGATGACAGAAATCTGCCAGATACAAGTTCCGGAAGAAGATATGCAGGCTCCCAGTCGGCCATGGTATCCAGGATATAGAGATAGAGAAGGCGAGTCATTTTTATATAATGGTCCCATTCTGATGAAATATCTACCCTTTTGCATGAAAAAGTCCTTTTCACCGGTCCTACCTGGGGCCCCCAACGGGGCACCGTTGGGGTTTTTACAAGAAGTAAAAGGAGCGGCTCGTGAGCGTTAAATCAGTACAAAACCAGTACAACCTGACCGGATACCCCATTCTTTATTATACTCTCCACCTCCACCCTGTTTGTGTCAGATCAGAAAATTTCACCAGTCATTCAATATCTCCCAATCCAGGAGTCTGACCTGCAGCGGCTCAATGAAATATCAAATATGCCAGAGATATCCGGGATTTTTGAGACGCTCCCCCCGGTTCCCATGGAGGCAACAGAGAATCTCTACAGGCAGATCGTGAACGGAATCGTTTCTCTCTGGGGGATTCATCTGCATGAACGAATGGTTGGCGGGGCCGGATTCTTCGTGTACCCGCCCGGAACAAGGCTCTCACACGCCGCGAATTTTTTCATCTTTCTTGAGCCTGACTACTGGGGACAGGGTATCGGCAGGAGAAGTATTGAGTTCCTGGAGGAGGTTGTAAGAACCCGGGGTTATTACCGGATGGAGTGTATGGTTGTCATTCACAACACCAGGGCCATCAGACTGTATGAACTCATGGGATTCAACCGTGAAGGGATCAAACAGAAGGCCTATCTCTATGACGGTGAGTTTACCGACCTGCTGATTATGGGGAAGATACTGACATAATCCGGCATGTCGTACCGGCACATCATCGACAATAGAGGTTGAGATACATGTACACCAAAAGAGATCCCGTCATTCAGCGATAGTACGATGACAGATACATGATCACTACGACAGAACTATGCCATTTGAAACGGCACCATATCATATGATCAGACGATCTCTCCTGATATTGTTCACACTACCACTACTATTCCTGGCATGCTGCTCAACTGTTTATGCAGAATCCCCGGCAGAGCTCTACAAGATAGGACTGGCCTACTCAGATAAGGGCGACTATGAAGATGCCCTCAAGACATTCGAACAGGCAATAGAGAAAAGTCCTGACTCAACATTATTATGGCTCAATAAAGGCAACACCTTAACCTCTCTCGGAAGATACCAGGAAGCTCTTGACGCTTTTAACAATGTCACCCGCATTGATTTCACAAACAAGGATGTATGGTACCCGAGAGGAGTATCATATTCAGGCCTTGGCAACTACGAGATGGCTCTTCACGCATTTGATAAAGTTATCAGGTATTATCCGGACAACTCACTTGCATATCATAAGAAGGGAGATGCACTCATGGCTCTTGCAAGATATGATGAGGCGATACAGGCATACGATGAGGAGAAAAGGGTATCGAGCTGATTTCTGATCTCCCTCTTTATCTGGTGATCAACAGATGTGGACCAGATTAGAATCCTCATACAATCCGGCATCTCTTCTGTAGTGAAGTTTTTTTCAGATACGATGTGAGATCTGCATCGATATTTTCTTAAACTCATATTTTTCATTAGGATAGTATGGTAATAGATCCTGGCGTATGTCACCAATAGTATCAACACCGGATATATGCCGGATGGTTTATTATTCAATAATCCAGAGCCTGAAGACCTTGTCCATCAACTGAAACGTAACGATTAGGCTAATATGATGAAACCAGAAAACCAGAAGGATACAAAAGGTATGACAGCGATCCCAGACCCGGAGGAGATGTGCACAGAGGGAGATTTTTATCTCAAAGTGCTGGATGACTTTCCAAATCCGGTATGGCGTTCAAATATATCAGGGAAATGTGATTTCTTCAACAGGAACTGGCTTGAGTTTACCGGTAGAAGCATGGACCAGGAGCTCGGGGATGGCTGGGTAGAGGGTGTTCACCCTGAAGATTTTGAGAGATGCCTTGCGATCTACCTTGAGAATTTTGGCAGCCAATCACCATTCGAGATGGAGTATCGCCTTCGCTATCATGACGGTACCTATCGGTGGATCCTTGACTGCGGAAATCCATTCTACTCACCAGAGGGGACGTTCAAGGGATTTATTGGCTCATGCTATGATATACAGGATCGAAAAACTGCAGAAGAACTGTTAAACAAGGCTAACCGGGAGCTGGAAGAGAATATTTCAGAGATAAATACCAGTAGGTCACAACTCCAGGAGACGAAAGATTACCTGGAAAAACTCATTGCATCAGCCAGTGCTCCCATTATCGTGTGGAATCCTGTAGGGAAGATAACGAAGACGAATAAGGCACTGGGCGACCTGATGGGGTTATCACCGGTTGATATCATCGGTAACGATCTCTCTTTTGTCTTTCCCCGGGAATCCCTGGATGAAATCCGGATGCAGGATCCCTGCCTCACTGATCATCTGCCCAAAGATGCTTTTGAGATACCGATAACCCATCGGTCGGGTGAGATGAGAGTAGTTGTCTGGAATCTGGCCCCGGTCTTCAGCCATCCTGATGAATGTGTGGCAATTATTGCACAGGGACAGGATGTTACAGAACACATCCAGACCGAAAAAGCCCTCAAACAGTTAAATCGTCAGCTCAACCTCATGAGCAGTATTACCAGGCATGATATCCTCAACCAGGTTAATATCATAAAGTTGCTTATCGAGCTGCTCAAGGATTCAGTGGCACAGCAGCCATTAAAGAAATATCTTGACGGGGTTGAAACCGCAACAGGCAATATCCACTCCCAGATAGAGTTCACAAAGGTATACCAGGAACTTGGATCTCATGATCCACAATGGGAGAATATTCCAGTACTGGTACGTTCACTCCAGATCCAGATCCCGGAGACAATAACCCTCTCTTCCGATCTGAAGGGCATCGAGGTGTATGCAGATCACCTTCTCATACGTGTCTTTGATAATCTCCTTGATAACTCCATCAGGCATGGAGAGCATGTCTCAAAGATACAAATATCCTGCAGAAAGTCCCCGGGCGGAATAATTCTGACATGGGAAGATGATGGAGTCGGTGTTAAGCCCGAAGAGAAGAAGAAGATATTTAAGATGGGATATGGCAGGAACACCGGACTTGGGCTTTTTCTCATTCGTGAAGTCCTGCTTATAACAGGAATTTCCATTACAGAGACCGGCACTCACGGAAAAGGAGTAAGATTTGAGATAAGTATTCCAGACCAGGGGTGGAGGCTATCAAAATAATGTGATCCGGGTTTACATCACCGGGTAGCGTTGTATATGTGTACATGATTCAGACCTCTCCCGATCTATACCACCACCCCACATCTCTCCTCCGCGACGAGACCGGGACATGAGTTCCCTGACCATCGGATCAGCCAGCGGATATGAAATTTTCCGGGTGTTGCAACTGGTTGCAACGGTTTAAACAGACAATACCGGGGTTTTGTCAGATACAAAAAACACAATCCTCCCACCCTGATCCCCTGATGAAAACCGGATGCAACATATAAGGGAGAACTCAAATCACAAATCGTCCGGCATATAAAAGCCGGTTAAACAAAATAACGGACAACGCAAACTAAAATGGATTTTAAACTAATCTCTATCAGTTTTCCCTATCAGGTTTATACTCTGTTTCACGCAACGATAGTATGTCACACCGGGACCTGCACAAGCCTGCCGGGAGAGAAATCCTGAACGGGTGTCTGCAGGGTCGGTGCACAATAGATGAGTTGCGTTCAACATGTCCTCCTACAATCGATGCCTCTCATCATCTCAGGCGGAGCAGGGATCTCAGATGAACCCAAATCCGCCGCAATGTAAGGTTGCTGCGATGACCTTACTCCATCTCAGCCAGTCACAATGCGGCTGGCACTCCTCCTACACACGATTATAATAATGAGGTAATTATGTTCACAACCAATCCGTTAAGCACCACCTATAATGACAGACAGATGTGCCTGATCAACTATCTTGAAACGAGGGTAAAAGAAGGAAAGAACTTCTTTAAATCCAAGTACATTGCAAAGGAGACAGGCCTCTCATCAAAAGAAGTGGGAACAAACATGGGAATTCTTGCTGAAACCTGCCCGAGATTTACAATCCAGAAGTACAGTTACTCAAACAGTACAACCTGGCTAATCAGCCCATCCCGGTCATAACCGGCTTACTTCTTTTCTCCTCCTATCAGTGATTCAATCAGATCCCGATGGTCAGAAGACCTATTCAGGACTCCAATGTAGGAATCATCCTGACAACAGACATATCACCATCGAAGGATAGAGAGAACTCAAAAAATCCTCACCATGAGGGATATGCAATAAAATTTCTCTGATTATTGTAGAAATCTATCAAAAAATTTATTGTTCTACACGAATAATAACCATCATTCATCAATTGCGGGAATTGACTATTTTTTCATGATGGCCACATCCTTCGATTGTCTGAAAAGGGATTTGTATGGGGAATCTTTTTGTACCCTCCGGGGAATGTGCATGCAGGCATGACATGCAGCATCGGATTGCTGAACAGAACACTGCTACTCTGACAACACCGGGCCTCCTCCAGTCTGCTCATGGAAGACAGACAGTAATAACCCTGATGCTCGTTCTGTTTTGTATGATAGTACCGGTATCAGGTTCATGGACTGCCCTTGCCGCCGGGCATTCAGGAACTGATTACACGTTTGCCGGCAATTACTCAGCGGGTCAGATCGTCATCAACACCGCTGGTGCCTATTACCTTACCGAAGACCTCAACTCCTCATCATCAGTCTATGGTATTCAGATCCAGGGTGACTCGATAGCACTTGATGGCAACGGAAAAAACCTGACCGGAACGGCAGGAGTCGGCATTAACGTATCAGCACTTGTCCTTCAGCCGGTTGTAACAAACTTCAGTACAATATCAGGCTTTGATTACGGGCTGTGCTCTATTGGAGAAGGACTCACCGTATCAGACTCTGTGATATCAAGAAACAAAATGGGAGGGATTTGGACTTTCGGCTCTAATGCAACCATTCTGCGAAACACAATCTCCGATTGCAATGTGGGTATTAATGCCTGGTACCTGGACTACAAGAACCCATATTATGGCATTCAGGTCAAAATTACAAACAATACCTTAAACCAGAACAGATACGGGATCCGCTCAGCCAGCAATAATGCACAAATTCTGGATAATAAAGTCTACAACAACACCAATTCAGGGATCATAGCCGGAGGTACCAGGTGTGGAAGCAGCCCTGATCCCGGTACCTGCGGAAGGGGGTATTACACCGTTATCTCAAGGAACATAATCCAAGATGGTGTTAATGGTATCTTCAGTTATGAGCCGAGCGGGAGAGTAATTGACAATATTGTGACGAATCAGCAGCAGTTCGGACTATTCATTTCAGACTCTGTAAATATCTCTGCAAGGAATAACACCTTTGTAAACAACACACAGGGAATCGTATTACGGTACGGAAAGAATCAGAATAGCCTTGTTACCAGAAACACAATCATAAACAGTTCTGACTGTGGAATATTTTTCTCGTATTACTCCTCAGACATTTCAGGTAACGCCACGTTCTATGACAACTATCTTGCAAACAGCGTGAATATCAACGGCACTGCCTCCCTGCAAAACTATACCTGGACAAATCCATCAGGTCCGGTGTCAGGAACAAATGTGATGGGAGGTCCGTATGTTGCAGGAAACTACTGGAGCAGTCCGGATAAAACCGGCTGGTCAGATCTACAGGAGCCAGCTGGAACAGGATACTCTCAGGTACCCTATGAGGTAAAGACCGGATCAGGAGCCTACGACACCGCACCTCTGGTACGGGTTGCCCAGATGATCAATTCATCACATGATGACTGGACAGTTCTCAATCCTGCCGGGAATAAGACTTATCCCCGTTATAGCAACGCAACTTACGTGGCAGAAGCAAAGCCTGGAGCTGACCTCGTGAACGTCTCAGTGAACGGGAGCATGGTAGGTCCGGTCGGGACCTGGACCTTCTCGTCAATAACAGTCGATCACACCATCTCATCATACGGACAACCGACTCCGGGGCAGGTTCATGCATTCTTCACCCTGAACACAACCTGGGGAGCAGTACCTCTGACAGTCAGGTTCACGAACCAGTCTCTTGGAGATCCTACCTCATTCTTCTGGGACTTCGGTGATGGAGCAAAATCTCCAGAGCAGAACCCGATCCACACCTACACAACACCAGGAACGTATATAGTTACACTTCGGGCAGCAAATAACCAGACAAGTGGTATAGGAACGCTGACAGGAGCAGTGACAGCCACTGTCGGGCAGGTTCCATATCCCACACCAACGCAGGTTCCCGGGTATATAACAGCCACATTCACAGTTGACCAGACCTCCGGAGCATCACCCCTGCAGATTTCGTTGATTGATCAGTCCACCGGGAATCCGACATCCTGGCTCTGGGATCTCGGGGACGGAAACAGTTCCAGATCGCAGAATGTGACCCATATCTACACTGCCAAAGGATTGTATTAGGTACGCCTCACTGCACAGAACAGCATATCGTCTGGTAGCATCGAAAAGAGTGGATTTATTATGGTCAGGTAAATTGTACACCCTTCATCCATTCCGGGCAGCAGACAAATTCTGTTTTTCCTGCATCACTCCCCTCTTCCGTTTTCTCCGGGCTGACCGATCATCCAAACAGTTAAGGTGGTCTGGACATGATTCTGAAGAGAAGTGATTGGGTTGATACGCATAAACCTGGTGATACTTATCCTGATTGCCGGAACTCTGCTGGTTCAGGTCACAGGGGCAGACATTCCTGCCCCCCGGATAGAGGGTCTGAACCTTACAAATATCACTGAACTTCAGGAGAGTGGATTCCGGGCAATGGAGCAGAGAGACTGGAATACCCTCCTTCGCATCGCTGGTGAAGGTCTTGCCCGGGATCAGAACGATCCTCAGATGTATTCAATGAAGGGGTATGCTCTCAGAAAACTCAATCGTAGCCAGCAGGCCCTTATTGAAGATTCAAAAGCGATTGCCATTGAACCAAATCCTGTCAGGTACGCTAACAGGGGAATGACATATCTGTCACTTGGCAATTATTCTGCAGCTCTTGCTGACGGAGAGAACGCCATCAACATCATTCCAGATTACTCATCAGGGTATGCCCTCAAATCTCTTGCATATCTGAAGATGGGAGACATCACAGCTGCAAAGGAGAATATTGACAAAGCACTCGCAATAAAACCTGATACTGCCTCACATCTCCATTATGCAGGGATCATTGCGATGCAGGATGGTAACTATGAGGATGCTGTATACTTCCTGAATCGTTCAATAACCATTGATCCTAATTATTCACTCCCATGGCCGGGTATGACAAATGCAACCGTTGATCTGGAGAATGTCAGAAAGACCTCTGGTGGATAAACCGGATAATCTCAAACATCTTCACCATGGTTCTTATGAAGTCTTCAGTGATGGCGACATGAAAGGCTCGACCTTTATCGTGTAACTACCAAGTACGAGGATAAACAGGGAATAGAAGAGTTCCGGTCCAGAACTTGCCAGTATTTCTATATCTGTGAGGTGATGCCAGGATGGTCACACCTCTGGGATAAGCAGGCCCGATTCTGTCCATACCCAACTATGTCTACCGGAATCCCTGTTTCAGCAAAGAAATCACGGATCTCTTCTAGTTCTACGCCTCGAACCGGATACACCCAGGACTCAGTCCCGGGCCGATCCAGTGAGTTCAGTTGTATCAGATCAGGACGGAGTGAAACTATTGTCTCTCTGATACTCTGCAGTTCTTCCCTGCCGGTATTGATCCCGGGAATAAGGAAGACTTCAACCCATATCTGCCCTGAAAATTCACTGCGTAAGGCACCGAGCCCGTGAAGTATGGATGAGACTGAAAGCCCCCGGACCGGCCTGAAGATCTTCTCCTGCATCTTCTGATCAGAGGCCGGAACGGTCGGGATGATGAGATCCGCCTGGATGAGATCCCTCCTTACTTCGGGAAGTGTACAGAGAGTTCCGTTCGTCAGAACAGCCACACGGTACCTTGGGTATGTTTCCTTCAGGAATCTGATTACCGGACCGAGTGAGTGGGAGAGTGTAGGCTCACCTGATCCTGCAAACGTGATATAATCAAGCACAGGCCCCTTTGCAAGGATGTGATCCAGTTCAGCGATCACATCAGCAGTCGGGAAGAACTCACTTCTGGTGAGGGTAAGATCGGTGGTTGCTCCACACTCACAGTACACGCAGTTGTAGGAACAGGTCTTGTAAGGAAGCAGATCGATGCCGAGTGATCTCCCGAGTCTTCTTGATAAAACCGGCCCGAATACGTATCTGTTCATGATTAAACTTCTCTTACAACCTGGATCTATGCTGGATCTCTAGGGTTCGCTCCGCAGGTATGAGAGGGTATCGGTGCTGGCAATATTTATATGGAGTTATGCATATGGTGAAACTTTTTTTTCATTAGGGGGAAATTCATGGCTCCTTCCGTGGTTGCTCGTTTCTGTTCTGGTAAAACGAATACCGGAATATTTATGATGCAAAAAACATATCGCTATTAACATGCCCGGATATCGCATAGCTGATGCTTTGTATTTTACCGCAGCAAAGACACGAGTGAAGAAGAAGGGCTGCTTCCGGATATGAGTATGGAAGATGTGGGGACTGATACCAATGAAAGGGCGAAGATATCAGTCCTTTATGTGGATGATGAACGGGATCTTCTAGATCTTGGGAAGATCTTTCTGGAGCGGTCAGGCGAGTTCAGAGTTGATACCCGGACATCTGCAACTGAAACATTAAAATTATCCTCCCTTGGAGAGTATGACGCCATCGTCTCTGACTATCAGATGCCTGATATGAATGGCATCGATTTTTTGCAGGAGATCAGAAGAACTCACAGGGATATGCCATTCATCCTCTTTACCGGCAGAGGACGTGAAGAGGTTGTTATTCAGGCCATCAATAAGGGTGCTGATTTTTACATCCAGAAGGGTGGAGATCCAATCGCACAGTTTGCCGAACTCGGGCACAAGATCAGAGAAGCGGTTGGGAGAAGATTGATAGAACAGATGCTCAGAGAGACAGAAAAGAAGTTCTCTGATATCATCGCATTTCTTCCAGATCCTACATTTGCCATTGATCAGTCAGGGAGAATAATAGCATGGAACCGGGCCCTGGAAGAATTCACAGGAGTCCCGTCGGAGAGAATGCTGGGAAGAGGAAAGAAGGAGTATCATACTGTATTTTACACTACAGACCGACCTCTCCTCATTGACCTGATAGATGAACCTGATGAGGAGGTCAGGAAGTACTACTCTATCGTTCACAGGGAAAAGGGCTCTATCACAGCCGAAGCTGAAACAATAAAACTCAATGGGACACAAATATTCGTTCATATTAAAGTGAGCAGGCTCTATAACCAGTCTGGTGTTGTAACCGGGGTTATAGAGTCTATTCGTGATATCACATTTATAAAACAGAAAGACCTGGAGTTCCATACAGTCCAGGAGCGGTATCGTTCAATCGTCCATGATCAGACCGAGATGGTCATAAGATTTGTACCTGATGGAACAGTCACATTCATCAACGATACATTCGGTCTCTTTTATTCGCAGATCATGAATCATACTCCTGTCGAAGGGGGCAGAATTAGTGACCTTCTGAAGGATACATACCCAAAGTTTGAGGAGGTTATACCTTCACTTTGCAGGGAGAACCCGATTCGCGATATTGAACAGGAGATTACCGGTAGTGACGGCAGAAGATTCTGGCATTTATGGTCTGTCAGAGCGTTGTATGACATGGATGATAACCTGTCAGAGTATCAGGCTGTGGGAAGGGACATAACAGAGTTGAAACTGGCTGAAACTGCTCTTCGTGAGAGCGAAGCAGGACTTCGGTTATTCATCGAGAAGACAAGCGACTCCTTCACCCTGATAGACGAAGAAGGAGTCATTATTGAATGGAATGCTAGTTCTGAACGGCTTTCCGGTTTTTCTAAAGAAGACGTTATAGGGATGAAGATCTGGAACCTGTTCTGCAGACTTGCAACCACAGACAGGAGGACAGAAGAGAACAGAAAGAAAGCAGAAGAGACGTTCAGAAATTCACTGGCAACAGGTGTTATTCCATTTTATAACGACCGGATAATTGAGATTGAGCGATCTGACGGAGCACGAATCAATGTCAGGCAGATATTATTTCCCATTAAAACCGTAAGAGGATTCAGACTTGGGATGATAACCAGGGATAGTACCAGGGAGAGAGATGAGAGAGCTTCCGCGTGATCCTGACGGTATATCCATCGGAATTGAACGACAATTCAGGGACATTGTAGAGCGGTCAACAGACCTGATTCTTCTCCTTGATCATGACCTGAAACCGGTGTATGTGTCCCCCTCAGCAAAAAAACTCCTTGGGTATGAACCAGAGGAGCTGGTTGGAAAAGATATAGAATTCGCCTCATCGGTGATCTTTCCGTTGAGCAGGGATGATTTTACTACCACCTTCAGGGTCCTCATAAGCGGTGAACCTACCGAAAACCTGGAGATGAGAACAAAAAAGAAAGACGGAACGATGATCCTGGTCAGCATGTCTGTTGTACCGATTCTTGAAGACGGAGTCTTTACTGGTGCCCAGGTATCAATACGGGACATTACCGCTGCCAGGAAGGTTGAAACCCAACTGAGAGAGAGTCAGGAGAGATTCAAACGGTTTGCTGACAATGCCAGGGATATCTTGTACTGTATGACTCTCCCGGATTGCAGGTTTGAATTTGTGAGCAGCGCAGCGACAAGACTTACCGGATATTCTCCTGAAGAGTTCTATGCAGATCCTGGCCTTATAAGGCGACTTATCCATCCTGATTCGAGGGAGGTTTTCAGCAAACGGTGGGATGATATTTTTGAGAATCGAACCCTACCGTATTTCGAGTACCGGATCACGGACAGATATGGCAGGGACCGCTGGTTAAATCAAAGAAATGTAATTATCACAGACGAGAAGGGAGAGCCTGTTGCACTTGAAGGGATTGTGACTGATGTATCAGGGCAGAAAGAGATCGAGAACCGGTTGAGGAGAAGTGAGGAGCGGTTCCTTGCAGTCACCCAGAATGCTGGCTCATGGGTCTGGGAGATCGATCCAGATGGTATCTACACCTATGCAAGCCCTGCAGTTTACTCCATCCTTGGATACTGGCCTGACGAACTGGTTGGAAAGAAACACTTCTCTGATCTCTTTGATCCTGCTGTCGGTGATAAACTCAAAGCCACAGCAATGGATGCGATCTCCAGATGCCGTGTTATCAATGATCTGGTCAACTGCAACCTCCACAGGGACGGAACACGGGTTTTAATCAAGACAAATGGTGTACCCGTCTTTGATGATTCCGGTACATTCACGGGGTACTGTGGCGTTGACCAGGATATCACAAGAGAGAAGGAAGCAGAGGATAAACGCATTGAGAGCGATGCAAAATACCGGTTGCTTGCAGAGAATATCTCAGATGTAATCTGGGCTGTTGACAAAGATCTGCATCTCACCTATGTCTCCCCGTCTGTTCTGGAACTCAGGGGCATGACACCCGAAGAAGCACTTGTTGAACCGGGATATGAGGCTCTGATTCCAGATTCGCTGGAAAAAATGAGGGAATCATGTAAAAAATGGATCGGGATGATAAACCGTGGAGAGCGGGAACTGAAAGATAATACCATAGAACTCGTGTTCAGACACAAAAACGGTTCGACGGTCTGGACCGAGGTGATGATAACACCCATCAGAGACAGGAATCAACAGTTCAACGGGTTTATCGGAGTTACCAGAGATATTACTGAACGCAAATGTGCTGAAGTGTCACTCAAAGAGAGCGAGGAAAAGTTCAGAACATTTGTGGAGAATGCCAATGAACTCGTGTACGCTCTGACACCAAATGACATCTTCACGTATGTCTCCCCAAACTGGACCGAATTTCTCGGATATGAACCTGACGAGTTGGTAGGAAAATCCGCAGAAACCATCGTTCATCCGGATGATTATCCCCGTGTTCATTCATTTTTCAATAATATTGCCAGAACAGGGGTGAAAAACCGGATAGAAGGATACAGAGTCTGTCACAAGAATGGAACGTGGCAGTGGCATACACAAAGCCTCTCACCAGTTTTGGATGATAAAGGGAAGGTATTCAGTCTTCTGGGCGTCTGCCATGATGTCACAGAACGCAAGCGTACTGAAGAGGCTCTCAGAGAGAGCGAAGAGAAGTTCAGATCGTTTGTTGAGAATGCAAATGATGTGGTCTTTTCCATTAGTCCGGATGGTACCTTCACATACCTCTCTCCCAAGTGGTCGGGCCTTCTCGGGTATGAGGAGGGCGAAGGGGTAGGAAGATCATTGTATTCGTTTATTCACCCTGATGATCGTTCTGATATTCAGGAGTTTGTAACAGAGGCAATAACAAAAGGAATCAGAAAGAGTGGAAATACCTACCGGATTTGCCTCAAAGACGGAAGCTGGCAGTGGCACACCCAGAGCATCTCACCAGTCTTTGACGATAAGGGCAGCGTTGTAAGCCTTCAGGGTATCTGTCACGATATAACCAGAAGAAAACAGAACGAAGAGGCACTGGCTAATGCAAACCGCCAGCTCAGCCTTCTCACCGGCATCACCAGGCATGATATTCTCAATAAGATCACGGTTATTCTCGGTCATGTCGGTGTTGCTGAACTGGAATGCAAAGATGAAGAGTTTGCGGATTATTTGCGCAGGATAAAATCAGCAACCAATGATATCAGGTCCCAGATTGGATTTACCAGGGTTTATGAAGATCTCGGAGTGCAGGAGCCACTATGGGTTGATCTCGATACCATCCTACCAAGAGAGAACCTTCCATCAGGCATCACGGTGACCTCTGACCTCAAGGGTGTATCTATTTTTGTGGATCCAATGATTGAGAGGGTTTTTTACAATCTGCTCGATAACTCGGTCAGGCATGGTGAACGGGTTACCACAATCAGGGCCTCTTCACATGTAGAGAAAGGAGATCTCATTGTTGTATGGGAGGATAACGGGGTAGGTATCCCTGATACTGATAAGATCCTCATATTTGAGCGGGGATTCGGGAAGAACACCGGGCTTGGAATGTTTCTGGTCCGGGAGATCCTCTCCCTGACCGGGATCTCAATTCATGAGACAGGAAAGCCCGGTACCGGGGCACGATTTGATATCAGGGTTCCATCCGGAAAGTTCAGGATCTGACCACGAAAGACATTCCCGATCACCAGAATGGCGAGATCTGGTTCAGGAATCAGGATCTCCGGTAGAGCGCCACATTCCGTCAGGAACATGGATCTCGAACCTGGCACCACTTCCCGTCTTCCCGGTCTCTCTGATTGATATGTTGGTGATGTGAAGAATCTCACGCACCAGAAACATCCCTAGCCCGGTATTCTTCCCAAATCCCTTCTCAAATATCAGTTCTTTCTCATCGTCAGCAATACCTACTCCATCATCAGTGTACACCAGGGTAATCGCCCCGCTTTCGTGTTCCATTCGCAAAGATATTTGAGAGACGTTCATGCCATGACGAAGTGAATTTTCAACAAGGTTGAAGAAGGCCTTCTCAAGCATGTTGTCGCCGTAGATCTCAATACCCGCGATATCACAGGAGAACCTGACTGGAGCCTCCCTGAACACGTGTATCGCCCGACTAAAGAGGGTACTGATATCATGCCATCCGGGTTTCTTAACCCCGATATCCTGGTAGTCACGGGTAAACTCGATCTGATTTCTCATCTTTATGAGTGTCGTGCCCATCTTTTTCCGATATACATAACTCTGCTTTTCATCGGGATTCTCATTGATCATATGCAGAAACCCGATAAGAGAGGTCATCGTGTTGAGCAGATCATGCCTGGTGATACTTGAAAGCAGGTTGAGCTTGTTGTTGGCCTCCTGAATTGCTCCTTCGAGTTTTCTCCGCTCAGTGATGTCGCTCCCGACCGAGATGACAGATATCACCTCTCCGGTATCATCCCGTATGGCCCGGTTTGTCCAGAGAATCCAGACTTTTTCCCCGCTCTTCTTCAGGTTTGTATTCTCATGCGGTTTGAACTTTTCAGGAGTCCTTCCAAGTTCATGTACAAACTGCTTCAGAACATCGGGATTCTCGGGATCTTCAGGGAGGATTGTCCCGATGAGGTGTCTGCCCACCAGTTCAGCAGTTGTATATCCAAAGAATTGTTCGGCATACGGATTGACGTACGTGATAATTCCATCGGGCGTGAAGGTGACCAGGATATTATTGATATCTTCGACCAGATTCCGAAACTTCTCCTCGCTCTTCTGCAGATCCTTCTCTCTGAGGGTAAGAAACGTCACATACTGTTGTAATTTCTTCTGTGTTGTGTTGAGTTCTGCATTTGAATGTTTCAGCTCGCGGGTTCTGTTCTCAACCATCTCTTCAAGATGCCCCTGGTACTTCAGAAGGTCCTGCTCTGTCCGTCTCCGCCTCCTGATATGTATCATCATGACGACGATGACGACTGTCTGACATATGATGATGAGAAGGGCGACCAGGATGTAGCTTAAGTACTCCTCAAAGAGGGATACCGGATGATTAATGATACCAGATCCGGGAGGGAGATCTGAAGGTTTCAGCCCGTATGTACTCATCTCATGGTAATCAAACAGGATAGGATTCGGGCTCTCTTTCAGGACAGGAATCCAGGAGGGAGGGGTTCCTTTCAGTATCCGTTCCGCCATTATTGCTGCATTTCTGCCCTGATCATACTGGGAGATCAGGACTCCGCCCAGGATTCCTTCTCCCATTCCATGATACCAGAGGTGATAGAGGGGAATAGGCAGATTCTCTTTTATGAACCTGAGACCTTCTTCAAAATTCGTAGTTTTCAGGTTCTTATCCTGGTAGGCAGAGAGGAGAAGGACTGAAGAGGACTGATTTATTTTCTGCAACTTGAGAGCATACTCACTCCAGGTCAGATCTGCAAGCGAGAGGACCGTTAAGGTGTACCCGGGATACGATGTGTTGAATCCAAGAAATGTCGCGGCATCAGCCCTCCCGGTGACAGTATCGTCTGAGAGGGCGACAATGGTTCTGGCTTCAGGTTGCAGCCGTATCATCAGGTCAATGGTCTCTTTCATCGAGACTGCTTCCATCACGCCGGTGATGAGAGGATCTGTGTCATGAAGCTCTGCCTTCTTCTGATCATTGATGCCAAAGAAGACGATCGGCGTTTTGTTAAACAATTCCTGCTTCTCTGCAAGGACGAGGTTCAGAGCATTGTCGTCTGCAACAAGGATGAGATCGTAGGCCGGAAGGTGCCGTATCTTCCTGGTAAATATCTGTGAATACTCGCTGATATCTTCAGGTGAGGAGAAGCGTTTCGCATCCATGTACTCGATATCAAGATGTACCGTATCGGGAGAGAGAACAGATTTCACGCCATTTATCTGTTCAAAAAATGTTGGAAACCCTGGATTGTATGAACTGAGGAGTAGAACATGGGGATTTGTGTGTATCTGACCCGGGCCCTGATCGCTCGCAGATCCCGGGACAAAACAGACCAGAATGAGTACCAACACAAAAAAAATCATCCTGATATGGATCACAGATCTGCTCCTTCTCCAGAAGAGGTATAACACACGGTAGTGGATAAACCTCACTGAAAGCAGGACTTTTTCCAGGACATTGATGGTTCACTGATACGGATCAGTAATGTTCACCGACCTCTCAGGGGATAGGTCAGTCACATATTTATCTCCTGAACAAGGAACTGAGTAGAGGAGGATATCAGATGGCATCACCACTTCTAGCAGCAGTACTCTCATTCTTTATCCCGGGACTCGGCCAGTTCTATACCGGACAACTGACGAAAGCAATCGTGCTCTTCATTGCAGCCATTATCTTTGCACTGCTCTCTACCATCATTATCGGGATACCATTCTACATAATTGTCCTCGTCTACAGCATCGTTGATGCCTACAACGCTGCCAACAAAGACTGAAAGCAGAATGTAAAATGGACTCACCCCTGCCCCATAACTTTTCCAGGTCACCGGTAGAGGAGGTCTGCTTCTCTCTTACCATAAACAGAGATCAGATCTCTCTCACTGTTCCGGCACCGTATCCGGGATGGGGAGCAATCAGGTTAAAAATAGACACCGAGATTGCTGCTCTCCCGGATACCTATGAGGTAACAAGATGCAGTCTCATATACAGGGATCATTTTCTTCTACATAGTGACGGCTTTTCCCAGGTTATGAGTGGGATAAATCAGGATATCTTTCATACAACCCGGGTATCAGGTACTGAATCAGAATTGATCCCAGTTGCTCTGAATCATGAACTCCGGGCACGTGTCTATTCCCGCTTTGACGGAGGAGAACAGCCAGCCTGGACATTGACCTTTGCTGTTGAAACAGGAGAGCCTCATCGCTTTGAAGACCCGGATGAGATCCTCTCCTGGTTTGATGAGGCTCATGCCGTCATCCACACCCTCTTTGACCAGATTGTTCCCGTAGAGATCGTGGAAACTATCAGGTGATCCCAGGACAGATACCGGAATCATCTGACCGGTTGAGGAAGTTTCTGATGAGAACGGGTGTGTTCACCGATCCGGCAGGCTCAAAGAGTTGCTGCCTGCAGACAATACCAGTACTCTGATTGAGCACACCATCTCTTTGAAACCTGGAGAAGATCTCTTTTACACAGGTATCATCAAGCACGTAATGCCAGTATATCCCGGCATTGTCTGATATGAAAAATGCCGGGTTCAGGAGCAGGGACGATGGGCCTGAACCTGCCCGATACCCGGTCAGGTTTTGGTACACCCGGTCATACAGACTGATAAAATCCGGGGTCCTGTTCCCTGAATGGATCTCGAGATCCAGGAGTGAGAGGAAGTAGGGATAGACCTGAATATACCCGGAACCCCAGCCAGCCTCTTCTCCGTGACCTGCAATGATCTGATCTCTCAGGGAAGAGGGAAGTCCATCTCCGCCTTTTTTCTTTCCAGACATGCGATCAAGAACTTCAGGAGTCCAGAGAAACTGTTCGAAGAAGAGTGAGTAAACCTCGCTGTACCCACCAGGATCGCGGGCACTGCTTGAGAGGGTGGCATACCTGCCGGTGGCAAGGCTGTGCCTGAGAAGGTGGCCATACTCATGAAACAGCACCTGGAGATCAACAGGTGACAGGTTTATCTCTCTGCCCCCGGTCCCAGGAACAGATACTATGAGGGCCGATATCGGAGGGATCCATCTGTCGTTTGATTCGTGACCGGCACGAATGAAGTACGTCTTTCCAGAGGTACTGCCGATGCTGTTCTCCTGACGAATCCACAGGTAAAACCAGGCTTGTGTATCAGAAGAGTTGGGACGCGGGATTCTGAAGAGATGGATGCCAGGATACTCCGCGAACGTGACAGGCGAGATAGGGATTCCGAATATCTCTGACACCAGATCGTTGAGTCGTTCAATAACGTTCTCTGCAGGAAAGAATGCTGAGATTGCACTGGTATCGTTCACCCGGGATGATAGACCTGATCGGAGGGACGGAATCTCATAGTCATAGACCGCAGATGCTCCTGGGTCAGTCTTCTGCCTCTCACAAAGGAGTTCTGCCGCCTCTTCGTGTGATGCCCTTCTTGAGGGAACAGATGCGTTGTAGAGATAAGTGAGGAGGCTGTTTCTGTCTAGCGGTACACCGGAGTGTGCAATCTGGTAGTCTGCAAAGGAGTCGTACCCGAGCAGGGCTGTGATCTGTTCTCTCAGGCCGACGATCTCAGGGATCAGCGGAAGATTCAGCGAGGCATTCCCATCGTGCTGATTTCCAAGATACGCAGATCCTCGTACAGAGAGGTTCTCGCTGAGATTGGTCATCTCGTCCGTCACATCTTCCTGAATGAGGGCAAGGCTGAAATCGTCTGTCAACCTGTTATGCAGTTCTCGATCAATACCCTGATCCGGAGTTACCCGGGAAAGAGCATGTGCGATATCCTCTCGCAGGTATACCGCATTCAGGAATTCATCCCGGTGGTATGAAGCCTGTTCAGCATCGGATTTTACAGCCGGATCAGTAGATATTTCGGCGACAAGGGAATATTTTAAAGTTTTTTCGTCAAAGTCAGCAAGGATTTCATCGAGCCTGACATCGGTGTTCGTGAAGTTTCGTGAGGGTTCCGGAATTGCAGCAAGATCATCAAGGTCACGGGTGGTATCAGCGATACTCTGGTTGATCTCATCAGGGATTTCTCCGGCAGTGTAGGTCAGACGTATCGGATCACCGGTATCAGGAGATGATAGCCGGGTTTGAAGAGTGTGATCATCAGTACTGAACCAGATTACAGAGAGGGCGGTTATAATCAGGAGAAGAGTTACAACTCCTGCGATGATGATCTGCCGACCCATACTCTTGTATTAGTGTGAACAGGGATATGAAAGGTAAGTATTTCCTGACTTGAAGGGGAGCATGTATCAATCAGGGATCACAATTTATCTCAAGATAACAATTTCTGGATGTGACTCGATACTTATACAAGAAAAAATTATCTGTTGGGTGAAGTTTTTTGAGCAGGAATCATGTATACTGGTAACTGCTGAAGACTAAAGAGGTGAATGATATGGGTACAATCACGGTCAGGGCAACATATGATGGATCATCCTTCAAAACTCTGGAACCTCTGGAGCTAGAACCAGATACAGAATATATCTTAACAATAGAGAAGAATCCGAAGAGAAGATCAGAACATGCAATTGAGTTTCTTATCAGAAATGCAGGAACCATATCGGGTCCATCTGATCTTTCCGACGAACATGATCATTACCTCTATGGAACCCCGAAAAAAGGCGAACAACGAGAATGAGATCTGTCTTCATCGATACCTCTTTTGTCATTGTGATATTCACTCCAGAAGACAGGCACCATAAGCAGGCTCTGGAAATTGCACATAAACTTTTTGATTATACAGAGATCTGGATTACAGATGCCGTGATCTATGAGATCGGAAATTCATTTTCAAAAACCGGCAAACAGATAATTGCAGAGTTCATCAGGGATTGTTACTCAACCGAACAGATACAGGTTGTAAAGACAGATGAACCGCTCCTCATGAAAGCTCTCACGCATTATTCTGATTACCTCGATAAAGACTGGAGTCTCACAGACTGTCTCTCTTTTGAAGTGATGAAAGAGAAGAATATTGCCATTGCTTACTCTTCAGATCATCACTTTGAACAGGCTGGCTTTCAATACGTGCTTCGCTAAAACCCATCAGATTATACCCTACCCCACTCATGTCAATCGGTAAAGGCGAATACCTGCGAACGCTCACCGCTGCGACGGTGCATATGAAGTCTGTACCGGTAGGTACAGACCTTGCAGGAAGTTCTCCACCCTCTGTCTTTATCGGCTCGTCGAACTACCCGAAGGTCTATGCCGGTCCGATGATTGCACCGATGCACGGCGATACATCGGTCATGGACCGACCCGAAGAGTGGATCCCGGGAAATATCCCCCAGGACGAGATCATCAGGTACAGGCTCAGCCTGGTCAGGGGGATGCACCAGGTAAAGGCAACAGAAATTGATGACAGGTTCATCGGAAAGCTCCAGGAGATAGCACTCTCAGACAAGTCAATCGAGAGCGAGGCTACCTTTTCCACAGCACCGGCCGGTTTTTCATTCAGCGAGGAGCACACACCCTATGGTCCGAGTGCGCCGATAAAACGCCTTGAGATCGAGGAGCAGCGCTGGAACTGTGACCTTGAGAAGGTGTATTATGATACCGATCTGAAGGCAGCCGATGCGGTTGTCGGGCTGCATCACAGTAACACCCCATTCTCCCATATCCAGAAGGCCTTCTCGGTCGGCGTGATGGGAAACGGGAGGGGAAGACGTCTTGTGCCCACCCGGTGGTCGATAACGGCCTGTGACACCATCATCGGAAACCACCTGCTCAAAGAGGTGAAGAAGTGTTCTGCCATTGATACCTGGAAGGTGCACGAGTTCAGCAGCCTCAACAACCGATACGCTGTCATTCTCATGCCAACTCCCTGGCAGTACGAATGGACAGAGGCATTTGTCAGGGTGCTTGGAAATGAGGAACTCGTCTTCTCAGATCACGAACTGCATAAACCGAAGACACAGTACTCACATCTTGGTGGATGTTACTACTCCTGTAAGATGGCGGTCCTTGAAGCCCTGGCAGAGCAGCAGAGGCAGGCAGGAGCAATCATCCTCCGTGAAGCATCTTCCGGGTATGTACCCCTCGGAGTTTTCAACGTGCGTGAGAACGTGCGAAACGCGATGAAACAGAAACCACAGGAGTTCGAGGATGAAAAACAGGTCAAGGACTACCTGTCAGGTACGTTCACGTTGCCACTCAGACGGTTCGAAGAAGCAGGGACTCTCTTTCACAATCTTGGGAGAAAGCGGCAGACAACTCTTGGTGAGTTTTGACACGTCTGTCTGATCTCATGGTTTTCCACGGTTACAATCGTTCCAGAACATAAAAGGGATAAGATAAGAAGGAGTGACCGATTTAGGTCTCTTCTTCCTCGTTCATCTCGTAAACAGACTCTTTGTTCACCGTCTCTTCATCATCTGAATTTTGAATCTCTTCTTCAGGATCATCATCGCTTTTTCTTCTGAACAGGTAAATCAGCAGACCGATGAAGCCGGCTATCAGGAGACCAACACCCATCCCGGTAAAGAGAGAGACCGTCCGATCATCTGACTGCACAGGCACAGGGGTTGCAGTCGGGACCGGGGACTGTACCGTCTCGGCAGGAGTCGGAAGGGTCGTAACCTGGACGGAAATAGTCGGAACTACGAATGTGGTTGAAAGGTTTGCAGACTCAGTTACCAGAGATACCGGTGGCTGTTCAGGCCTGATCGTTGGCACGATGGTCGGCTCCAGAAGTGGCTGTGTCACGGTTAAAAGACCTGATGTGGTCGCTTCTGACTCAACAGCCTGTACCATCACCCGGTACTCTCCCGGAACAAGACGGCCCTGCGGAACAGTCAGGGAGAACTGCCGCTCCCCCTCTCCGTCCAGAATCTCGGCAGTTCCTGAGAATCCGTATGAGTCCTCACGGAGATCCTTCCTGGTCGGAGCAAACCGGTTATCACTCACCTCGATGAGGAGCCGCTTGCCTGCACCCAGGTTGGTGGTGCCCCTGATCACAACCAGGCCGTCTGCATCCTGCCTGAGCGAGGATGAGTCTAATGTGATCTTCGGGCTCATGACCCTGATATCCCATCTGGTATAGGTGTCATCGATGTATGCACTGTTCAGGGCACTGATGAGTGCGTTGGCTGCATCAGATCCCATGAGAGCACCCGGACCGCCAACCCTGAAGATAGGAGAGCCTGAATACGGGTACCTGCCGAGGACCAGTTGTCTCTGGCCGTCAGGCCAGATATCAAACTCACCATTTGTCATCGGGTGCTGGATGATCACAACATACTGACCGGCAACCATATCCCCGGTCTGCGATGCAGGTATCTCATACTCAAAGTAACCGTCACGTTCAACAGAGGCCTGGTCGTATCTGAAATAATTTCTCCCAAAGATCCAGACCGCAACAGATCCCCGGCCGATACCCGAACTCATGCCGGTGAGGGTGATAGAGTCTCCTTTCGCAACCTCGGTCTCCTGGGGTTTGAGTGTCACATAGGGTCTGCGGAGAGTGAGGGAGATCGTCTGGTATGGAACCGAACCAAGGTTATTCCGGCTCACGGGGGAAGGAACTGCGTAAATGGTATATGTTCCTGCATCAAGCCCGAGTTCACCGGTGTACAGGCGGTAGTCCCAGGTCTCACAATCGCCGGACGCGGTCGTAAACGAGGACGGATCTCCGGTTGTGACTGCCTGACGTGGCCGGTCAAGCCGTCCTCCTGCAGAGGGCAGGTTCGGACCGGTTATGTAGAGATATGTATCGCATGACTCCGAGTTGTGGCCCGAGAGTCTCACCTCCTCACCGATGGCATACGAGTCTTTGCCTGTTACAACACTGACCGAACCCTTCTGCACGGTTATCGGGATCTCGTCGGTATGAACTGTTGATCCACCTGACGGGCTCTCAACCTTGAGCGTGTACCTGGCATCATCTGTCTGGTCAGTGGTCCTCAGTTCAAGAGTTCGTTTCCCGTTCCTGTCAGGCACGATCATGCCATAATACTTCACACCGTTGTATGGTTCATGAGGGACCAGGTCCCTGATACTTCTTTCGCCAGATGATCTCGGGCGGTATGACCCGATAGAGTACGGCCCATCAGGAGAGTCCTGGCTGACACCCTCCTGGGCAAAGAGGATCATCGGTGGCTGATCTCCCGGACTGCCACTTCTCGATCCTGCATCAACCCAGAAGTAAACCGGCACCCCCGGAGTTCCCGAGATCGTAACAGAGAAGGAGTGTCCTCTGATGACCTGGTCATCACGGGTACCTATGGTGGTTCGGTCTGATCCCAGTGTAATCGATGCACCCCTTATGTTGTAACCCAGGGAGGCAGATTTGAGATTCTCATCAGCACGGTTGAATGCAAGTTTAGGCTGGACCGTGTACGTGCCAGCTGAGTAAAGATAGTTACTTCCACCTGATGCACCGGTATCCCATCCACCGGTCTGGACTGAAGGGTATGTCTGAAGAGAACCCTGGGGGTTTATCCGTGTTAACGAGGCACTGCCACCATTTCTCGTCTCGACAGCAGTCAGAGTGCCACCCCCGGGGGTGGTGATGAGGAGGTCAAGGAGTCCGTCGCTGGTAGGGTTGTACCCGGGACGCTGCAACACCGAACCAAGATTTGTGTCAAGCTGGAGCAGGAGATCAGAACCCCTGGGAACTGTCCCGGAGGAGATATCCTCCATGGTCAACCGTTGCAGGATGCGGACATTCACCCTCGGTTCTCTCACCGTAAACGCGATGATTCCCGGCCCGGCCCTTCTGCTATCCCATTGGTACCACGAGCCAACCCGGTCAGAGTAGAGGCTGGGACTCACCGTGAATGAAGATGATTCAATATGCCTGATATCAAGGGGCATGTCACGCCCCGGTGACGATCCAGGAGGATAAAATGCGATCGCGTCATAGGGTGACGGAACCGCTGTCCTCACATCAAGTCCTTCCTCACCGAGAAAAACATCTCCTCCTGCAGGAATTATTACAGAGGTGGCTGCTGCAAGTCCCGGGATGATCAGAAGTAGTATGGTTACGATGAGAAACCTGATAGTCATGTGTCATCCTTTCAGGTGGAAAGGAGATGAGGTTTCCCATTACAAAATGTGAAGGATACTATAGTGCAAAAATTTTATTTTTGAATGGATTGAAATAAACGAAGGCCATTCTACCGTGTGGAACTGAATTGCATCTCAAAGTTTGGACGACCTCTAACAGCTGTGCTATTACCATCATATAAGGTAGAGATCCCGCGGAATAGGAACGGTTGATCCTGAAAGCACGGTGAATGCATCATACTTCGTAACCGAAGAGCCGTTCTGGATCTTTATACTCATATTGTATACACCGGTGGATGCACCCTTGAGTGGCAGAGTAACATACATGGTTGAACTGGTGTTCGTCTTCCCTTCGGTCCAGTTTCCTTTCAGGGTTTTATCCCCTTTCCACAGAGTTACTGTGCCGGATCCAAGGTTTTTGCCAGATATGGTTATCGGGAGCGGGCCGGTGCTATGCCCGAATGCCGGATGAATCGTCATGATCGCAGGGGTGGTGATTGGGGTTGTGTTGTTCGGGTGCAGACTGAAGACCTGGATGCGGTTGTTAAAGGTGTCACAGACATACACAGACCCGCTGGCATTGACTATCAATCCTTCCGGATTGTTGAATCTCCCGATTTCTGTTCCATACCCACCACATGAGGCGGTTTGGGTTCCATTTGAGGTGAACACTCTGACCGCATTCAGATCGGTATCAGTGACATAGACATCTCCGGCGGTGTCAACCGCAACTCCTTGTGGGTTTACCATACTTGTCTCTGACCCGTTCCAAGAGCCTTGGAATGAACCGGATATATTGAACTTCTGGATACGGGAGTTGTACCGGTCAGCAACGTATACACTCCCGTTGGGATGAACAGCAACTCCCACAGGAGAGTTGAACTCATTGTTGTATGATCCCTGTGAACCCCAGGTGGTGATGAACTGCCCGATTGAATTGAACTTCTGGATTCGGTTATTCCCGGTATCTGCAACATACACGGTGCCTACAGCGTCTGCAGTTATCCCCGAAGGCCTCAAAAACTGGCTGGTATTGGAACCCTCGCATCCCCACGAGAGGAGGTAATCACCCTGAGGACTGAACTTCTGAATCCGGTTGTTGCCGGTATCTGCAACATACACACCACCGCAGAGATCGGCTGCAATGCCTGAAAGGTTTTTGAACTGACTGGTGCTCGAGCCGTAACTACCCCATGAGAGGAGATATCCCCCGGTTGAGTTGAACTTCTGAACACGGTTGTTACCGGTATCTGCCACGTAGATGTCGCCGTTCAGATCAACGGCAATGGAGGCAGGATCTTCAAACTGGCTGATATTGGAACCCTCACTCCCCCAGGAGATTACACACTGGTAACTCTCACCTGATGCAGACACCGCCATGATCATGCCCCATCCTGCCACAAGACACAAGAGAATAAGAATCAGAGAATTAGAGTTCATCCATCACCCGCTCTAGCAGAATATGGATCATCAGTAATATAGATAACAATTGGCAACCGGGAGGTTGGGCCTTTCCTGACACCAGGCAGATCACCGGCTTCGTACCCGAATCTTGTAGACCTCAAACCAGACAATGCTCACAAAGCCGGCAAGAACACTGAGAGAGAGATCAACCAGAGAGACTGCCCCGAACCTGAAGAGGTTCATGAGCTCCGGGACGCTTATGACGAGTCCCAGGCTGATGAGAGTTCCTGCAAATACCCAGGCCATTGCACGGTTCGGTGTCTGGAGGATCGTCTTGAGGGTCTCATGCCATGACCGGTTCGTCAGGATCAGGCAAAGGTTGGCAACAACGATGGTCGTGAATGTCAGTGTCCGCACAGCAGGTTCATCAAGACCCCGTGATAGTGCCATCTGATAGACAAGGTATACCACCGCAAGCACAACCAGTCCCTGCAGAATGCTGATGAGAAGTGTCTTCCTGGTAAACAGACGCTCTTCTGCCTGCCGTGGCGGCCGGTTCATCACGTCCTTCTCTTCAGGTTCAGACTCAAACACGATTGAACAAGCAGGATCTATGACCAGTTCAAGAAAAACTATATGGACCGGCATGAGAATCAGGGGAGTGTTGAAGAGGACAGGAATCATCGAGATACCTGCGATGGGGATGTGGACCGAGAAGATATACACCATTGCTTTCTTCAGGTTGTCATAGATCCGGCGGCCCTGTCTGACTGCAGAGACGATGGAGGCAAAGTTGTCATCAAGCAGAACAAGAGACGCTGCTTCACGTGCGACATCAGTACCACGTCCCCCCATCGCAATCCCGATATCAGCTGATTTAAGGGCAGGTGCATCATTCACACCATCACCCGTCATTGCAACAACCTCACCGTTGGCCTTGAGTGCATTGACGATCTGTAGTTTCTGTTCAGGGACTGCCCTGGCAAAGATCGTTGTCGTTTGAATACGGGATCTGAGTTCATTCTCACTCATCTCCCGCAGTTCAGCCCCGGTAATGCATGTATCAGAACGTTGAAGACCGATCTGTCTGCCGATATTCATGGCAGTCAGGGGATAATCACCGGTGATCATGATGATCCTCATTCCTGCAGAGTAGCACTCCTGCACCGCTTCTGCTATCCCCTCACGTACCGGGTCAGCAAATCCGATAAGCCCGAGAAATGAGAACTCAAACTCGTGCTGTCCTGATGGAAGTTCTTCTTGTTTGAATGATGCCCGTGCAACACCCAGGACCCGGAGACCATCAGCTGCAAGTGCATCGATGTGAGCTACAAGTCTCCCACTCTCTGCCTCACAAAGATGGCAGAGATCTGCCACTGCCTCGGGAGCCCCTTTTGACGCAATTATGTAGTCGCTTCCGTCAGAGGAACGCCATACGTTTGACATCGCAAGCAGCGCCGGAGAGAGGGGATATTCAACGACATGCTCATAGGTGTGGATATGTTCAGTCTTTCCGAAATCCCCTTCTGCCAGTTCAAGCAGGGCTTTTTCCATCGGATCAAAGGGATCTTTCTTACAGGCAAGGATAGCATACTCTGCAAGTTCATGACAGGGATCAGCCACCGTATTGATCTGTGATGGATCATACGGGATGATGCGACCTTCCAAACAGAAGGAACGGACAATCATCCTGTTTTTGGTAAGGGTTCCGGTCTTGTCTACACAGAGCACGGTTGCAGAACCTAGGGTCTCAATTGCGGGAACCTGGCGGGTCAGCACGTTGTATGCAGACAACCTCCATGCACCAAGGGCGAGAAAGACAGTCAGAACGACGGGAAATTCTTCAGGCAGGATCGCCATGGCAAGGGTAATTCCGGCAAGCAGCCCCTCGATCCAGCTGCCGTGAACAAACCCGTAGACCAGGACGATGATGCTGCAGAGCAGTACCCCGACCGTGGCGATCACCCTGACCATCCACGCGATCTCTCCTTTCAGCCGGGTCTCACTCCGTTCCACCGATTGCAGAACAGTACCGATCTTTCCCATCCCGGTATGACAACCGGTAGCCCTGACCTCCACGAGTCCCTGACCCTGAACAACCATGGTTCCGGAGTACACAAAGGGCTGGTCATCACCACCGGGTTCAGATACAGGAGAATCGTTGACAAAGTCACCGGAAACAGGAACTTTTCGGACAGGGACAGATTCACCGGTCAGGAGCGACTCATCAATAGTGATATGACATGTGGCAAGAAGAACCCCATCAGCAGGAACACGGTCTCCTTCGGCTAGGATCAGGAGGTCTCCGACTACAACCTCCCTTCCTGCGATCCGTTTCTGCTCACCGCTCCGGATCACAAGGGCACGGGGGCTTGAGAGATTTTTCAGCGATTCCAGTGCCCTTTCGGTCTTCTGCTCCTGGTACACCGTGATGCCGATAATGACAAACACAAATCCCAGCAGCATGAACCCTTCGGTGATGTCACCGAGGAGGAAATAGAGCAGTCCGCTGGCGACAAGGAGCAGGAACATCGGTTCTCTGACAACCTCTGCAATAATGTCGAGGGTACTGCTCTTTGTTGATCCTGCGATCTCGTTGAACCCGTCGGTCTTCAGTCTGATGGCTGCCTCTTCATCTGTTAGTCCGGTGATCGATTGGAGGTCAAGAAACTGTACTGACATGATCGTGGTTGGAGTCTGTAGGTTCAGGAGAACGATGATATCGTGATACCGGTGACTTGTTGCTCATTGCACTTATACTCCCCGATCTGGAGAGAGGAAGGGTTGTTTTTGACGGTGATTACCAGAATCAGACCATTCAGAACCCTTGGGTGTATGGATCTCCCGGTCATCATGGGTACCCCTCATTCGTGCGGCATAATTATCAATAGTGCGGAATCAATCCGACCTGATAAATATCCTTGGATCGCAATTTTAAACAAAATACACCGATCATTCAGGGTTAGGGCGGGAGGTCGGGATACTGACACCTATGTACACCCACTCACCAGAATAGTTCGAAGTCTCTATACACCTATTCTCCCGCCCTAAGAATAATAATTTAGATCTTATCGACTTAAATTAAATTTAAAACGAATAAATCAGGATTCCATAGGTCGGGAGGTCCCGCCCTAACGTGAATGCTTCCTCCGTTTTCCCGCACTACCGACCTGAGCAGAACGTCGGTATACTGGTTACCTTTACAGACATATTCCCCGGTCAGAAAAGAGGTGTGGTATTTTTAAATTAATCACCAGAATCAGATTTCAACAGAACCATTGGGAATATGGATCTCCCGGTCATCATGGGGACCTCTCATTCGTGTGGTAAAATCATCAATAGTGCGGAATCGATCCGACCTGAGAAATATCCTTGGATCGCAATCTTAAACAAAATACACCGTTCATTCAGGGTTAGGTCGGGAGGTCGGGATACTGACACCTATGTACACCCACTCACCAGAATAGTTCGAAGTCTCTATACACCTATTCTCCCGACCTAAGAATAATAATTTAGATCTTATCGACTTAAATTAAATTTAAAACGAATAAATCAGGATTTCATAGGGCGGGAGATCCCGCCCTAACGTGAATGCTTCCTCCGTTTTTCCGCACTGCTGACCTGAGCAGAACACCGGTATACCGGTTACCTATAGAGGCACATTACGCGAGATACCGGTGATACCTGTCGATCCTGAACAGGTATTCAGTCCTCCGGATATACAGAGCCTGAAAAAACTGTTGGAGAAGACGTCCCGATGTTTCCACCAATCTCCGGTAACCCGGTCTATACAGGGAATATATCCGGGGTGTACCTTGAATACAATAAGATAGAGAATATCTCTATCCACAGGAGGTGGAGGTACGTATCATGTCACTCTTTACCTGGAATGAGAAATACTCGGTTCATGTTGAAACGATGGATACTCAGCACAAAAAACTCTTTGAACTTATCGCAAAGCTCCATGAGGCCATGTCTGCAGGGAAAGGGAACACAGAGGTAGGAGAAATTCTCCGGGGCCTCAACGAGTACACCACCACCCACTTTGCAGACGAAGAGAAGTACATGGAGTCATTCGGATATACCGGGCTTGCAGAACAGAAGAAACAGCATCAGGTGTTCATCGATAAGATCAACGGGTATGAGAAGGATCTGAGCGAGAAGAGACTCGGACTTTCAATTGATGTTCTTAATTTTCTGAAAGACTGGCTGGTTCAGCACATCCAGACAACAGATGCAAAATATACAGAAAATTTTCATACACACGGCATGAAGTAAACCGGATCGTCAGCTCTTGTCAGAACAACCAGAGGTGCAGTCCTCTGAAGACTCCTCAACCTGTAGGAGCACCACATCCCCGGTTTTTACGGTTGAGATGAGTAGACTTACAGAGGCAGGTCTTCCATCTACATCCTGTGCGATGGTTGCAGGTCGTTTATCTACCGGTCTTCCGGTCTGGTACGTCTCTTTCACCGAGTTTCTGATGACACAGCCGGAGCAGTGTGTCGTATTCCCGCATCCTCCCGGGCATCGGGCATACTCGCATTCAAACACCTCACCACTGAGGTGACCGATAACTGAAGAGAGGTCTTTTCTGGTAACTTTCCGGATCTCCTGGTTTGTAGAGAGGATATGCAGATCCTGATCAACAAGCACAACAGGTTGATCGAGCATAGTAAGATACTCGGTGATATCGACGCCCATACTGGCCTTGATATGATTATAACAGGATGTACACACACCATGGGATATCCTGTCATCATCACCGCTATCAGGGGAGAGTTCTTCATTACAGAATGCACAGACTCGTCTCAATGCAGATCTCCTTGCAGGTACGCGTAGGTTCTCACATACATATCTCCCCCGGACGGTATGAGCGTTGGGAAACAGGCACAGATATCCGGGTGAAGATCTCTGCGGAAGATACCGGAATAGGGATATCTGAAGAGGATCTTAATACCATATTCAGGCCATTTCATCAGATCGATTCAGGTACCACGAAGACATGACAGAACCGGTCTCGGTTTATCCATAAGCAAAAACTCGTAGAACTTCATGGGGGAGACATTACGGTACAGAGCACCATCGGGAAGGGGAGGGTGTTTTTTGATACTCCTGTCTGCACAAAAGGAGTTGAATTAATGGGCTTTAGAATTCTTGTGATTGAAGATAACGAGCAGAATATGTACCTGATGCACTTTCTCCTCGAGTCAATGGGACATACTGTCATTGAAGCCATGGAAGGAGAGGAAGGGATTCGTCAGGCGAAAGAGAGCAATCCTGATATCATTCTTCTTGATATCCAACTTCCCGGAATGGACGGATACGAGATCGCACAGCGGATCAGGAACTCACCAGATATAGCAAAGATCCCGATCATCGCAGTCACCTCCTACGCCATGGCAGGAGACCGTGAAAAGGCGATGGCTTCAGGAGTAAACGATTACATTGAGAAACCCATCAATCCGGCTACCTTTCACGATCAGATCAGGAAGTACTTTCCCGGACAGGTGACATGATGAGAGTGCTCGTAGTGGATGATCAGTACATCAACCGGTACCTGCTGGAAAAGTTACTTGAAGGGAACGGACTTGAGGTCATCTCTGCTGTGGACGGTGCTGATGCATATGAAAAGGTAAAGAGCGGAGATATCGATCTCATCATATCAGACATACTCTATCCCAGGATGGACGGCTTTCAGTTCTGCAGAGAGATAAAGAGCAACGAGACATACAAACACATTCCTTTTGTCTTCTACACCGCAGCCTATACCGAAGAGAAAGACAAGGAGTTTGCATATCATCTGGGGGCAGATCGTTACATCCTCAAACCTACAGACCCTTCCGAATTTATCAATATAATAAACGGGCTGATTGCAGAGTACCCCCACCTGTCAGGAAGAACATACAGCCCGGTCATGAAAGAGGAGCAGTATCTTTCAGAACACAACAGCCGCCTGTTTCATCAGCTCGAGAAGAAACTCATCGAACTCGAAGAGCTGAATAATGCACTCCGCAGATCAGAAGAACGGTATAGAAGCCTGTTTGAGAATGTGAACCAATCATCCTCCACGAGATGCTCCCTTCTGGTGAGTCAGGCAGGATCAGGGAAGTAAACGCTGTAGCATGCAAACGACTCGGCTACTCCCGTGAGGAGATGCTTGAAAAAGAGATATCACAGATTGAAACTCCCATCTCGACAGTGCAATACAGAGACCTTCATCCTGATACCAAAGCAGCCGGGATCATCTCGTTTGAAGGAGAACAGGTGGCAAAAGACGGCACCGTGATACCGGTTGAGATCAATGCACACCTCTATTACGAGAATGGAACACTGTTCTGCCTCTCTGTCTGCAGGGATATTACGATGCGGAAACGGGCGATGGAAGAACTCTCGCGGGCCCTCTCACAGATAAACCAGAATATTTACCAGATGGCAACAATCGGGGACAAGACACGAAATCCGCTTGCAGTCATTGTATCAACCTGTGAAGAGTGTTGCGGTGAGAGAACAGAGGCAGTGCATACCGTGGTTCAGGATATCGACAAGTTCATCAATGAACTAGATCAGGGATGGGTCGAATCAGAGAAAGTCAGGGTTTTCCTTCAGAAACAATACGGAATCGGAAGTAATGAAATGAATCATCCTTCTGCATTCTGATACCACACAACGAACATAAGGGATGAGTACCTATTCCTTAACTGGTGGGGTACTGTGGATGCTCGCTCTCATACATCTCCTGGTGAGACGCTCACTCTTCTGGTCGTCGATGACGAGGACCATGTCTGCAGATTTATCACAGATTATCTGACGTCAATCTACCAGTACTCAGTTGACACTGCTTCATCCGGAGCAGCAGCCCTTGATCTCATTGCCAGCACAAGATATGATGCAGTCATCTCAGATTATGAGATGGCCGGGATGTCTGGCATTGATCTTCTCCGGACACTTCGCGGAAACGGAGACAAAACTCCGTTCATCATATTTACCGGAAAAGGACGCGAAGAGGTTGTCATCGAGGCATTCGAGAGCGGAGCAGACGGATACGTACAGAAAGGGGACGACATTAAGGCGCAGTTTGCCGAACTGGTTCAGAAGATCAGGGATATCGTTGCAAAGCGTAATGCTGAAGATGCCCTTTCACAGAGCGAGAACTTTCTCAACAGTATTATCGAGAATATTCCTGACGTGGTATTTGTTAAAAGTGTACCTGATTTCAGGTACATCAGATTTAACAGGGCTGGAGAGGATTTTCTGGGGCTAAAGAGAGAAGATGTTCTCGGAAAAACGAATTATGACCTTTTAAGTCGTGAAGAGGCGGATCATTTTGCAAAAAGTGATCAGGAAGCGATAGAGTCACGTTCGGTTATAAACATCCATGAAGAGCCGATCTGGACAAAAGACAAGGGAAAACGCATTCTTCACACCAAGAAAGTGCCTCTGTATGATACATCAGGTACCCCTCAATTTTTACTTGGCGTAACTGAAGATATCACCGACCGTATACGGGTGACAGAGGATCGGGACAGGCTCAAAATCCATCTTGAATACATGCTCGGAGTCACGGGTACAGGTATCGACATCGTTGATCCTGATTACAACCTCGTGTACGTGGACCCGGCCTGGCAGAAGACATACGGCGATTACCACGGGAAGAAGTGCTACGACTACTTCATGGGCACAGACAGACCATGCCGGTTATGTGGTGTTCGTGACGCTCTTGCTTCAAAAAAACCGGTCATAAATGATGAGGTTCTTGCACGTGAAGGAGACCGGATCGTAGAGGTACACACGATCCCGTACCAGGAGAAGGATGGCTCCTGGCTGATTGCAGAGTTTAACCTTGATGTTACCGAGCGAAAGCGGTATGAAGAGCAGATAACCAGGTATGCCAGCGATCTCGAACTGCTCTCACACCGGTCCATTGAGATGCTGGATCTTGAGAGTGATGACCAGATATACACATTAATCGGCTCTATCATCAAGGATCTGGTTCCTGACGGGACAATAGTTGTCACAAGCCAGGTCAACACCGGAGGAGGATCGGTCACCCCCCGTTCAGTCATCGGGCTTGAATCATCACATCATGATATCATTGAAGGGTACATGGACGGACTCCTTGAGTCATCCTATCCACTCACCGATGAACTCGTCGAACAGATGATAACCGGAAAACTCTATCTGGTCCCTGATGGGTTCAGAGGCCTCACACTGGATGTTCTGTCTGAAGAACTCTACAAGAAGATAGAGAGTTCTGAATGTGTAGGAACCATCTATGAGGTCGGACTTGCCTGGAAACGGGATATTCGGGGATCAGTCTCAATTATCCTTCCTCCGGGCACAGAACTTAAAAACAGATCATTGATTGAGATCTTTATTCAGCTGGCAGCGATCGAACTGCAACGAAGAGAGACTGCAGCAGCTCTTCAGGAGGAGCGGGGACTCTTTATAGGCGGTCCGGTAGTGGTCTTCAGGTGGATGGTGTCAGAAGGATGGCCGGTTCAGTATGTAACCCCGAACTGTAGCAGCCAGTTTGGGTATCTTCCCGATGAGCTTACAGACGGATCAATCCGTTTTGCTGATATCGTGCATCCAGACGACTGGGACCGCATCAGAAGTGACGTTCGCCAGTTCACTGAGAATGGGATCAACTCCTTTGAGCAGGAGTTCAGGTTAAGGCGGCGTGATGGAGAGTATAGGTGGGTCTATGACTTCACGATCATCGAACGCGATGCAACAGGCTCCATCACATCATTCCATGGATATATTCAGGACGTGCATGAGCGAAGGCTGGTTGAACATCGGCTCAGAGAGACCGAAGAGAATGCCAGGGCCCTGATCAACGCACCAAAAGAGTCGATCATGATGATTGATCCTGACGGGACTGTTCTCTATGCCAATGAAACCGTGGCCTCCCGGATGCATACAACAGTGGAAGAGATGGTTGGAAGATCAGCATATACATTTCTTTCTCATGATATTGCAGGCAAACGAAGGCAGTATGCCATAGAAGCTGTCAAATCAGGCAAGCCGGTGCAGTTCATCGACCACCGATCAGGCCGTGCAATTGAGAATAATATCTATCCTGTAAAAGACGAGAACGGGCTGGTTACCAGGATTGCATTGTATGGACGCGATATTACGGAAAAACTCGATGCAGAGAGAAAGATAACGGAGAGCGAGATCAAATACCGTGAACTGGTCCAGAACGCCAATAGCATCATCATCAGGTTTGACAGCAAAGGGAACGTCGTCTTCTTTAATGAGTTTGGCCAGGATTTTTTTGGATATTCAGAGAAAGATCTCATAGAAAAAGGGTTGCTTGGAACCATTCTCATGGAGACAGGCAAGGAAGGACGTGATCATCGCGAGATGATGAGAGAGATCTTCAACCAGCCTGAAAAGTATATTCACAACGAGAATGAGAACGTCTGCAGGGATGGGAGAAAGGTCTGGATAGCATGGAGAAACCGTCCGATATACGAACTGGGAGAGTTCACCGGACTTCTTTCAGTCGGAACCGACATCACAGATCGCAGGAATATGGAAGAAGCACTCTCACAGGCGAACAAGAAACTTAACCTCCTGTCAAGTATCACCCGTCATGATGTCCTCAACCTGATCACAGCCCTCCGAGGTTTTCAGGATATCAGCGAAGATCTCACCCCTGATGGAGAACTACGTGATTTCCTGAAGAAAGAGATCGCGATCACATCATCTATCCAGACCCAGATCGAATTTACCAAGGATTACCAGGATCTGGGAGTTGCCGCCCCAATATGGCATGATCTGAATACCAGGATCAGTCATGCTACACGGAAACTACCGGTGAGACATATCCGGATAACGATGAACCTTCCTGAAATAGAGGTTCTTGCAGACCCACTCTTTGAAAAAGTCTTCTACACCCTTATCGAGAACGGAATCCGCCATGGTGAACGGGTCACCAGCATATCATGGTCAGGGTACGAGAGTGGAGAGGGATTCTCTATCGTATATGAGGATAACGGGATTGGAATTGAGATTCAGGAGAAAGAACGGATCTTTATCAGGGGTGTTGGGAAGCATACGGGCCTTGGCCTCTTCTTGATCAGGGAGATTCTGACCATCACCGGGCTCTCAATAAGGGAGACCGGAGTTGCAGGAAAAGGAGCACGATTCGAGATCATGGTCCCGAAAGGTGCATACCGGAAAAGAGATGAGAGATCCACAGGATCTCAATAACAGAATAGTTTCACCGTTACCGCATCACTGCCCCGGTGTCAGCCTGACCGACAGCGGCGGCATACCTGGCAAGAATCCCATCAAGACTTTTAGACACCGGTTTCCATAATTTTCTGCGGTCTTCCAATTCTGCAGGGGAAACCAGAAGATCTATCTTACGTTCATGAAGGTCCACCTGGATCTGATCGCCATCTTTGACAAGGCCTATCGGCCCGCCAGCTGCTGCTTCGGGTGCCACGTGTCCGATGCACGGCCCACGGGTGCCGCCTGAGAACCTGCCGTCTGTCACAAGGACCACCCGGGTGTACCCGAGTCCCATCAGGGCAGATGTCGGTGAGAGCATTTCAGGCATTCCAGGCCCTCCCTTTGGCCCTTCTCCCCTGATGACAATAACTTCTCCTTCACCAATCGACCTTGCAAGGATCGCCTTCATTGCGGCCTGTTCACCGTCAAAGACACGTGCAGGCCCGGTGTGCTTCCACATCTCGTCCCTGACGGCTCCGCACTTGACCACCGCACCATCAGGTGCAAGTGAACCTTTCAGAATACGAAGCCCGCCGGCTGCATGTACCGGTTTTGAAACCGGCTGAATCACAGACTCATCAAGGTAGGTTACGCTGTCTGCAATCTCGAATACACTCTTTCCTGACACCGTCGTGCAGGGTTCGAGATGGGCACGAAGTTGTCTGAAGACTGCAGGGATGCCTCCTGCTTTGAAGAGATCATACATCGAGTGAGGACCTCCCGGCTGCATGGCAGCAATGTGGGGGACCTCCTTACCGATCCGGTCGAACTCCTCAAGGGTGAACGGAACTCCTGCCTCCTGGGCGATGGCCATGAGATGAAGCACGGTATTGGTTGAGCCTCCGAGTGCCATATCCACCCTGATGGCATTACGCAGGCTTATTGGTGTGATGATTGAGCGGGGGAGGATCTGCTGGTTCACAAGCTGAACAGAGCGGAAACCGCTTGAGTAGGCAAGTCTGAGTTTTTCAGAAAAGACCGCTGGAACTGCTGCACAACCCGGAAGTGACATTCCCATCGCTTCGGTCATGCAGGCCATGGTGTTTGCAGTATACAGACCCTGGCAGCTCCCGCATCCAGGCATTGCAGCAGCCTCTATCTCCTTAAGTTCATCCTCCTTCATGGTCCCGGCTGCGACCTTTCCAACCCCTTCAAAGATGTCGGTCAGCGAGATCTCACAGCCATGGTGATGGCCGGGCAGCATGTTTCCGCCGGTGAGGACTATTGCCGGGATGTTGCACCGTGCTGCGGCCATCAGCATTCCGGGAACGATCTTGTCGCAGGTACAGATGCAGACGATAGCGTCGAACCGGTGCGATTTGATCATCAGTTCGACTGAGTCTGCAATATTTTCACGTGACGGAAGCGAGTACCGCATTCCCTCGTGACCCATCGCAATACCGTCACAGATCCCGATGGTGTTGAACTCAAACGGGGTTCCTCCCCCGGCTGCAACACCCTCCCTGACACGCTCTGCCAGCTGGCGAAGGTGTGTGTGACCGGGAACAATGGTATTCCACGAGTTTGCGATCCCGATGAACGGCCGGTTCATCTCCTCTTCAGTGATCCCAAGGGATCTGATCAGTGACCGGTTGGGTGCACGGGCGTACCCTTCCTTGACGTCATCGCTGCGCATTGATACCGCTCAGGTGATTAGGGTGCAGAGGTTATGAAGATACGCAGCATGGTGCAGACACCTTAACATACTGCACCAGGTAATCCGGTGTTGCCGTGAAGATGAATATGAGCAGCACCTAATACTCAGTATGGGTTTTGAGTGCCGGATATGTGGTACCTGCTGCATGTATCTTGGCGATTACATCGTCATCGAGAAGCAGACAGACAAGTACAGGTTTGACTGCTGCTGTATCAGCACGGGCACCTCATTTTCAGCAGAAGTCGATCCTGACAAACGGGATCGGTTTGACAATACCACGTTTCCTGATCAGAATCCTACTGCATGCAGGTTTCTGCGCCCGCTCGGTGAAGGGATGATAGGATGTACCGTCCACACAGACAGCCCTGCACAGTGCAAATACTACCGGTGCAGAATCATGGATATCTTCTCATTAGAAGGAAACGAAAGAGGATATATCACCGGAACACTCGCCCTGCACAGCAGTGATTCATCCCTGCGGGACGCATACGATACGATTATGAAGGGGATATCAGGACCCGGAGAAGAAGCAGAGGAGCAGATCAGGACCGGACTCATCAAAGCAGGGTACGAGGTCAGGTAATATCTTCATGACCGAACAGTTCTGTGGGAACCGGTGTATCCTTATCGTTGATGATGCCGAACTCGCCCGTGATATTGAGGCCCTGTTTCTGCACCAGGCCGGGTGTATGGTGGTCGAGGCCGTGGATGGGATTGAGGCACTGCAGAAGTTTCAGGATCTCAGACCAACTCTTGTTGTCCTCGATCTCATAATGCCACATCTCAACGGTATCCAGACACTCAGAAAACTAAAAAAGATCGATCCGGCAGTCAGGGTGCTGGTCTGCACGGCAGCAGACGATTACCGGATGATCGACCTGGCACTCAGGGAAGGAGCGCTCGGATACATCATAAAACCGTTCAAAGGAGACGAATTTCTGAAAATGGTTCATGATATCATCGGTGATATCTGACACAGAGGCGATGAGATTTCAGGGACCAGTTACCTCTTCAGCAGGCCAGAAAGATCTGCAGAACAGATTATCCGGACACCAATATTCTCCATATCCCTGACATTACTCTGATGTATCTCATCACTCTGTGCAGCAGTTGCGTCGGTGACAAGCCAGGCATGGTAGTTGTACGCCATGGCATCGAATACCGTTGTTCTGATACAGTTCGGAGTCTGAATGCCTGCAACAACGACGGTGTCTACCCCGAGTGTTCGCAGGGTAAGATCAAGCCCGGTCCCGATGAAAGCACTCATCCTGATCTTGGGGAGGATGTACTCATCTCCTGCCGGGGTGAGTTCGTCGATGACTGCTGCACCATGCGTCCCCTCAACAGCAAACGAAGTTTTCCTGAAGAGATCCTGCCTCATGATCTCAACATCTGAACCATCAGGGCGATGAACACGCACGATGTGAAAAACAGGAAGGCCTGCAGATCTGAACATCTCCAGAATATTCCGGATCACAGGAATGATTGAATGAGCTCCATTTACCTGGAGAGGTCTTCCATCTAGGACGAAGTCGTTCTGCATGTCAATGAGCAACAGGGCCGGCCTGGTCATACCTATTATTCATGACCTGAACCGGTATCATACCTGTCCCTGGCACAGCAATAAGTAAAGAGACACAGATATCCTGTTGAGACTTCTTCATAATCACCGGAGCCCGGTTCATTCATGGATATCATACTCTACCTGCTCACCCTGATCACAACCGGATCTATTGCCGGATTCGCATCAGGCATGATAGGCGTTGGCGGATGTTTCATCATGGTACCGGTGCAGTACTGGCTGCTCGCAGGGGATGGGCTTGACAGTACCCTTGCGATCAGGGTTGCGTTCGCAACCGGGCTTGCTGTCACTCTTCCGACAGTGATGACCTCGGCACTCGGACACCATCGCAGAGGAGCAGTTGACTGGAAGACTGCAATACCGATGGGTGTTGCAGCAATCTGCGGTGCGGTCACAGGGGGGACCATCGCAGCCTGGTTGCCGGGCCAGGTTCTCAAGACCTTTTTTGCCGTGCTCGTTACCTTGATGGCAGTCAGGATGTTCTGGAATGTGCAGGAATGTTTGGTCTGTCCTCCCAGGCAGTCAGTACCTGTACTGCTCGCTATCGGGTTCTGTATCGGGAACATCACAAGCCTTGCCGGTGTAGGCGGGGGGGTTGTCCTTGTCCCTGTTCTGGTGCTGCTCCTCCATTACCCGGTCCATTCTGCAGTAGGTACCTCTTCAGCCTGCCTGATATTCTCCTCTGCAGGAGCGGTTGCCACGTATCTCTGGCATGGACTCGGCGTTGCAGGCCTTCCCCCATACTCTGTCGGATATGTTGATCTCGTCCAGTGGGCTGTTCTCGTCGGAACGACGATACCCCTCTCTATACTGGGAGTCAGGTATGCACACCGGTGTCCCGCACGGATGCTCAGATACTTTTTTGCAGGAATTATGTTCGTTGTAGGAATCCTGATGCTTATTCCATAAGAAACCCCAACGGTGCCCCGTTGGGGGCCCCAGGCAGGACTGATAAAAAGGACTTTTTCATTCAAAAAAAGAGGGTAATGATTGGTTTATCTGATACTCTTGTAGAGGGTCAGAATATCAGTAAAGTCGATCCTGCCGTTTCCTGAAAAGTCAAATGCAGATACCGGCTCATGAGATGCAATCCATTCGATCTGTCTGAAGTATAGTTCAACATCGGTCTGGTTGCAGACGCCGTCGCCATTCAGATCCTCGTATTTCCCATCATTGTTGAGATCACGGGGCTGATTTGACTGGCCCTGGAGAGGCCCAACCGACGAGTCAGGGTTCTGTGTAACTGTCGGGATTACAGTTGGGATTACCGTCGGAACCGGAGTCTGTGTTGCTGTCGGGATCACCGTCGGCACCTGAGTGGGTACCTCGGTCGGAACCGGGGTCTGTGTTGCTGTCGGGATCACCGTTGGTACCTGGGTGGGCGTTGAACCGGTTGCAGCATTGAGAGTCTTTTCTACATCGATCCTGCCACCGGATACAACCTTGCCAGAGAATGCAGAGACCTGATCAGCATTGTTCATGATCAACTGCTTGATCTGGTCTGATGAGAGGCTCGGGTTGACCGATAGGAGAAGTGCAGCAAGACCGGAGACCTGTGGGGTTGCCATTGAGGTTCCTTTCATCTTGATATAGTCATACCCAAGAGCAGTCGGATATGTCGAGAGGATCCAGTCTCCTGGCGCTGCTACATCCACCGAGCTCGGACCATAGTTTGAGTAGGACGGAATTCCATCCTTGGCATCACTGGCTGCTACCGAGATGATCTGAGGGGAATCAAAACAGGACGGATACTGGGCGATCACATCTGTATTCACACCAGAGTTACCTGCAGCACAGATGATCGGAAGACTGGTCTGGGTGATGGCATCACCAAGGGCCTCACTGCGGGTTGTTCCTCCCCATGAGCAGCTGATGACACTCGCTCCCATGCTCCGTGCATAGGCGAAGGCCTTTAATATGCTCGCCATGTCTCCATTGCCATCTTTTCCAAGGACCTTCAGGGGCATGACCTTTACCTTCTGATTCACGCCTGAGATCCCTATGCCATTGTTCCCGACTGCCCCGATCACTCCGGCGCAATGGGTTCCATGCCCGTTGTCATCCATAGGATCGTTGGTATTGGCGGCAAAATTCCAGCCGTGGACATCATCGATGTATCCATTTCCATCATCATCAATCCCGTTTCCTGGAGTTTCCTTTGTGTTGGTCCAGATATTCTGGGCAAGATCCGGATGGTTATAATCTGCACCGGTATCAATGACTGCTACCACGATAGAGTCTGAACCGGTTGTTTTCGCCCATGCCGGGATGACATTGATGTCAGCTCCGCTTGAACCACCGTCCTGACCGGTGTTGTAGAGCGCCCACTGCTCACTGAACCTCGGGTCATTCGGCCCGCCTGACACGGACTCAGCACTCATCTTTTCCGGGCCTGGTGGTGTTGAGTTCTCATTCGGCATCAGGGATACAATGTAGTTCGGCTCTGCATACTCCACAAAGGACGAGTTGTGCAGTTCAGTGACCGCCTCCTGAACCGTTACATCCTCTCCTACATGGATCATCTGCATATCTTTCAGGCCTTCAGCCGAGAAGTCATCAGAGAGTTCTGCCCCCATTGCCATGAGGCCGGGTGACATGACACTCTGTGCCGAGAATCCGCCGGTTGGTTTCTTGTACCTGACAATCACTTCTCCCGGAACATATGCAGCGCCCGAAGAGGTGTAAGCCACCTGCGTGCCCGCAGGTGACACATTGTCCGCTGCCTGCGGCGTAGAATAGTTATCTGCTACAGAACCTGATCCGGCAGCATCTACAGCAGGAAGCAGGAATATTCCTAGAAAAATGATGAAGATGAGAGATCTCCATATTACATGCTGATTTAACATAGCATACCTTCCCCACCAGGGCTCAATAGAGGCACGACCCTGTTAGTATGAGTATTGGATCCATGAGAATTAAGTACTACCTGATCGCGAGTGACTAAACCACCCGGGAAAGGAGGCAGAGCCTCCTAACCCATATGGTACTATCTCCGTTCAGCCTCATTCCTGGCAGCGACGGTTGCATAGAACAGCGAGATATTCCGGGCTCCCTGGATCATGACCTGATTAAGGGTCACCCCTTTCTCGATAAGGTATACCTGAAAGGCTTTGTCGGTCAGATCCTGATCTCCTGAATAGTACCTGATCTTCCATCTCATATCAGGACCCAGCCCGGGCATTGTGCTGTTGGGTTCCATTACTGGTCCATACCATTTCCCATCCGGATGCTCTACATAAAGGAGGATCCGGTAGTGCAGGGGAAATGAGATCTCCTGAACAGTTCCCCATACATAATAATCATCATTTCCGGAGATATTGATAGAAGGGACAGATAATACAGAGCCGGTTACTCCAAAAATCACGAAGAGGAGGATACAACTGAGTATCACGCTCCTGAAGAGGAGATGCAGTCGTGCACTCATGGTATCAGGATCTCTCCGTTCTCCTATAACTGTCCATCCATACGGGAGTAAATTCGGACAAATATGATGACAGGTGTGAAAAACTGATGATAATTCTGACTCATTCCAATATAAGGAAGGATACATCACGGTGAGCCTGATGCCGTCATCTCGATCTCTACCAAAGCCCCTTTGGGCAGTGCAACGACCTGGACAGTTGAACGAGCAGGGGCAGCGTTTCCCATGCTCCTTGAGTAGATCTCGTTTACTACTGCGAAGTCAGAGAGATTTGTGAGGTAAATCCGGGTACTGACAACATCTGACAGATCATGGCCTGATGCATGAAGGATCTCCTGAAGATTCTTCATAACCTGACCAGTCTGTTCATCGATTGAAGAAGAGAGGTTTCCGGTCTTTGGATCGATACCAATCTGTCCTGATGTGAAGACGAGGCCGCCGGTACGCACAGCCTGACTGTACGGGCCGATAGGCTCAGGCGCAGAACTTGTGTGTATGACCTCTCTGGAAGGGGAAGAAATGGCAGAAGATATCAGGCACATGAGAACCATACCAAGCAGAATACAAAATACTGCCAGCAGAACCTGCGTCTTTGCTTCTGACATAGGCATACCATATACTTGCCAGAATGGTATTTGAGTGTATAGTATTCACTCATGAACTGATATGCAGAAAAAAGGGGATTTCATACATTTTTTCTGGTTCTTCCGGCAAGAAATATCATCACCGCCCCAAGACAGAGAATGATAGTTATCACCGGCCATCCGCTGTCGAGTGTTTTGAAGAGAGTGATGAGATACCCGGTAATTACCGGCCCGACAAAACCACCAAGGTTTCCAATTGAATTTATCACGGCCACACCGACCGGCTGCTCATCCGGGTTGAGTACAGAGAGTACATACGACCAGAACGGTCCGATGATCGAGATGATTCCTGATAAGGCGATCGTGATGCCAAGGAGCGATATGAGCGGATCGGCAGTGATCTGATCAAGAGTCAGGCCTGCACCTGCAATAAAAAACAGAATTACGATGTGATACAGCCGTTCACCCTTTAGATCAGAATGGCATGATACCAGAAACATACAGATGAGAGTGATGATATACGGGATCGTTAAAAGGAGCCCGATTACACTCATATCGAGATCGTGTAGAAATGAACTTGAAAGTGTTGGGAGGAAGAAGATGATCGCATACATCCCGACCGTCACAGAGAAATAGGTCCCTGAAAAGAGCAGGATCTTCCGATCGGTGAGTATGTCAACCAGCCGCAGAGAGCGGGTATTCTCCTCTCCGGATGTAAGTTCCTGAATCAACCACTGCTTCTGGTAAGGGTCTAACCATTCGGCATCAGCAGGGCAGTTTTTCAGAATCCTAAGCGAGAGGATACCCAGCAGGACGGCAGGAACTCCTTCAACGATGAAGAGCCATCGCCATGCTGCAACAGAGCCCAGGTTCAGTGTATCAAGGATATACATCGAGAGAGGGGCTCCGATGATGTTTGAGACCACGATTCCTGTGGCAAAGAGTGCAATCGAGCGTGCCAGATACCGTGGCGGAAACCACGTGCCGAGGTACCATATCATTCCGGGAAAGAACCCTGCCTCGGCGGCACCGAGCAGGAATCGGAGAACGATCAACTGATCCGGGTTCTGAACAAAACCCATCAGCACAGCAACCAGGCCCCAGGTGATCATGATCCTCCCGATCCAGAGCCTGGCACCGACCTTCTGCATGATGATGTTGCTCGGAACTTCGAAGATCAGGTAGCCGATAAAAAAGATTCCTGAAATAAAACCGAATAACTCGGCACTGATCCCGAGATCGGGATTCATAACAATTGCTGCATAGCCCAGATTAACCCGGTCAAGAAATGCGACGATATAGAGGATCAGTGCAAACGGAATAATATGGAGACGAACCAGTCCGAGTATCCTCTTCTCTGATTCCCGGCTAACCTGCATGGATCATCGTCACCTTTTCTATGGGAAATAGGTATGCCATGGAGAGGAGTGAAAACCCGGTATTTCACTGAACCTGATGAGTATAGGAGATTTTTAAAAAAGTCCATGTTTATTGACCGTAAAAACCGGACTGACCTGACAGATCATAGTAGAGAGCATGCGAGGTATAATGCATCATAATCGTTGTTCTGGAGAAGAACATATAATTCACGCTGTCTCCTAATGGATATACAGAGGGGGATCTATGGCAGAACGTGATGAGATTGTATCAATACTCAAACGTGAAGTCATGGGAGTAAAGGGGCGGTTTGGAGTCAAGAGGATAGGTCTCTTCGGATCGATTGTCCGAAACGAAGCAGATAGTACCAGTGATATTGATCTCATCGTGGAATTTGATCCATCGCTGGTCTCATACAAGAAATATCTTGACCTGGAGACGTATCTGCAGTCACTTTTTCCCCGGCCCATCGAGATCGTCACCACAGACGGGGTATCCCCCTACATTCTGCCGTATATATCTCGTGAGGTTGTCTGGGTATGAAAGATGACCTGCCGTTTCTTTACCATATTCTCGACGAGATTGCATACATCAAGAGAAAAACGGCTTCACTCTCATGCGATGAGATTCGTCTTGACGAAGACCTGAGCAGATCCATCCCACGATCCCTTGAGATCATTGGTGAAGCGGTCAAAAACTTATCTCCCGGGTTTCGAGAGGTGTATCCCGATATCCCATGGAGTGACATCGCAGGCCTGTGGGATAAATTGATACACGGCTTTTTTTGGGATCAAATGGATCATTGTCTGCTCGGTTATTTCCCACGATATTATTTATCTTGAGACTCGAATTCGGCAGATCCTTACATCAGAAAGACCATCTGATGCATAAAACAGAATTTTTGCATCCACCGGGTCATACCTCTGATAAATGTCATCTAATCCTGCTAAACACAACAGGCGGATGTTCCCCGGATGTCAGACCCTCAACCTGCACTGTTTCAGCCCTGCCATCCAGACCCGATACACCGGAAAATATTCCGTCCGGGCCAACTCCCGGAATCTGCGGCATGAATCTGAAGAGACATGTTGTTGAGTTGATAGGAGTCATATTCAGGCGGAGTGGGCGTGGACCGAGTTCAGCGATGAAAGTACCAGAATTATTCGTAATATTCATCGTGCCATAGTAGTTGTTCTGATATGATCCGGTAAGGTAGTTGCATTCTTCCCGGATGCCTGCTACAGATTCAGGATACGACGAAACAGGAGGTGAGGGCCTGATATCATCACCGAGTGCACTGATGTTGGTGTACTCATGATAATCTGACGGATTTGAGATCATGAACATGAACGTGTCTCCGATAAAATCGGCAACACCATTCTCTCCGGCATTTGTCAGAACCACAATGCCTATCCCGTCTTCAGGAATGAATCCGTTGTATGAACTCATCCCTGATGTCTCCCCGTTGTGCCAGATAACGGGATGTGGCAGCATGGGATCGCACTTCACGACCCACCCTTTTGCGTAGGTAAAATTGAATCCGGGACCTGAAGCAATGAGATTTGCCGGTCTGAAGATCTCATGGACAGTCTCATTTTTCAAAATCCTCGCTCCTGAAATGGTACCATCATTCAGCCAGAACCGGAGCCATTTTGCCATATCAATAACATTTGAACTGATGCCCCCTGCTCCCACCTCGCTATATTCTCCACAGAGAAACTCCTTCTCCATCGGGACCGGGACATACCCGCTGTCAGTTTTGACATGATGAACTGCGTAACCACCCCGGGTCTTCGCAGCAGATGAGAGAAGATCAAACCCAGTAGAGGTGTTCTGCATCCCGAGAGGGGTAAATATCAGATCGTGAAGGGTTCGGTTCAGGGGACTGCCGGTTGTCCTGTTGATCACTTCAGATGCTGCAACGTAATGGAGGTTGTTGTACCCGTACCCGGACCTGAATGGTCTCTCCATCTCAAGGTACCGCATCTGATGAACAATCTCTTCAGGTTCCAGCCCCATTCTGAACAGGAGATCCCCGTCATAGGACCAGAGCCCTGAGTTATGCTCCAGCAGATCACCGACTGTTATCTCCCGGGTTGCATTTGTATCATTCAGGGCAAAACCGGGAAGGATCGAGATCACGGTTTCATTCCAGGAGAGGCGGCCTTTGTCTACAAGAACTCCGATAACTGCCGACGTGAACGCCTTTGACATGGAGTTTATCAAAAATACCGTGCCAGGAGTTACCGGGTCCGGTTGTTCAAGAGATCTGACACCAAATCCCTTTGCATACAGGATATGCTCTCTGTCGGTGATGGCAACTGCCATTCCGGGGGTCTCAGACTCATTGAAGACCTCACCTGCAAACAGATCAAAATCCCCAATGATCCGATCCTGCGCTGTTTTATTCAGTTCAGCACACGAGGATATCGGAAAGGCAATACTGCATAATACGAGAAAAAGCAGGACCTGACGGGTTTGAGTAGTTGATGGCAAATATCTCTCCTTCATCCAGAGTCAGAAATGATAGATGGCCATTCCTGAATTATTCAGAACGTTGGGCTGTACACTATAAAGATTTGATGAGTATTCAAAAACCATGAGCAGACCATATCGATAGCCATAATGTATCAAAGACAGATCACTTTTCATGAAACTGTTCCCTCTCCTCATAATCCAGACACTAATACTTGCAGGAGTTGTGAACGTATGTGTTGCTGACACTGATTCAACTGATTCATGGATCAGTAAAGGTGAGTCGTATGCAGACCTGGGGCAGTTTGACAATGCCACTGCTGCATTTGACAAGGCAATCGCAATGGCCCCGCAGAACTCAACGATCCTGGTGATAAAAGGGGATGCACTGCAAAAATCCGGTCAGTATGAGAAGGCGATCAGGGCATATGACCAGGCGATACAACTCAGCCCGGAGAAGGAAGTGGCGTGGCTGAACACAGGGAAATCACTGTTAAATCTCGAAAAATATGAAGAAGCCGTGAAGGCATTCAGCACAACCATTGAGATCGCTCCTGAAGACGAAGAGGCATGGGTCGGAATGGGTGATGCACTGATCAGCCTGGATAAAGCCGGACGAGCAGCAGAGGCATACGATCAGGCACTTTCCATAGACCAGAAAAATCCGCAGGCCTGGGCTGGCAAAGGGGAAACACTTGCAAAGCAGGGGCAGTATGACGATGCCATTGCTGCGCTTGACAAGGCGACCACAATAAACCCGAATGATGCAGATACCTGGAACCGAAAAGGAGAGGTTCTGGCAGCACTGGGAAAACTCATTGAAGCAGCATCTGCATTTGGACAGGCTTCATCCATCAGAGAGGATCCAAAGATTCTGAGTGCCAAAGGTGACGTGTTGTTCAAACTTGGCAGATACAACGAAGCATATGCAGCATTTGACAAAGTTACCGGATATGTTCCATCCAATGGAGCGGTATGGATCGGAAAAGGTGTGGCACTTGCCGGAACCGGAAAGAAGACCGAGGCAATTGCAGCATTTGAACAGGCGATTACCAGGGATCCAACTGCTGCAGAAGCATGGTACCAGAAAGGGGTCGTATTATCTGGCATCAACAGGAGTGATGATGCTCTGGAAGCATACAACCAGGCCCTCAGACAGAACCCGGGGAATACTGAGGCATGGATGAAAAAGGGTGAGGTACTCGCCAGCCAGGGAGAGAGTGATGACGCTGCAAAGGCATTTGATCAGGCAACAGATATCAATCCCGGTGACATCTCAGCCTGGATCAAAAAGGGAGACGCACTTGTTGAGAGTGGAAAGTTCCAGGGAGCAATGACCGCATACACCACGGCTCTGGATATTGATTCAAAAGATTATGATCTCTGGAAAAAACAAGGAGCAGTTCTCATGCATATGGGTAAGTATGGAGATGCGGTGGTTGCATACAACCAGTCACTCATCCGGTATCCCGATGACCCATCCCTCTGGATTGCGAAAGGTGACGCATTAAAGAACGTAGGAAAAAATGAGGATGCCATAGATTCCTATAACCGGGCCATCGCTATTGATCCACAGAACGCTGTCGCATGGAGCAGCAAAGGCGATGCATACAAGGGCCTCCTGAAGTATAACGATGCCCTGCAGGCATACGGACAGGCACTCACGATCGACCCTTCTGATAACGGAACGATAATCTCACGAAACTTTATCGTGAACAGTACAAAAGAAAGAACGATAAAGGGGTCATAACCGGCCCCATACCCTTTCCTTTAAAAGTGTTCATCGGAACACGATGAATTCTGTTTCACCCAGGCAACATAGTGATCCATCCAGTTCTGTATGAAGGGCCTGCTCCTCTCTCCTATGGTACCGTCTTCTGCAAACAATCCGTCCCTGTGCTGGATATACGCTTCAGGCTGGCGAAGCACAGCAACATCGAGGAACGAGAGAACATTCCGAAGATGCTGTTGTGCCATCGAGGTACCGGCAGATCCTATTGAAACACCCAGAATTCCGGCAGGTTTTCCGGTCCAGACATTATGATCATGAGGCCGTGATCCATGATCGAGCGCGTTCTTGAGTACACCGGGAATTGACCGGTTATATTCAGGAGTTACAAACAGAAGCCCGTCAGCCTTACTGATCTCTGCCTTCATCCGTATCACGGAAGGGGCCTGATTCTCATCATCATCCTGGTTGTACAAAGGCAGATCTCTGATCTGAATCTGGTTGAAAGAGAACTCTGCTGGTGCCAGTTTTACGATAGCGGTTGCGAGTTTCTGATTAAACGAATCCCTGCGCAGACTTCCTACAATAACTCCAATCTGATATGTACTCATGAAACTTCCTACTCTCCTCTTTGCTCTGATCCGTCATATTACCCATCATTCAGGATATCCTGAGTCTAACACATGGACGAAAAGAGACATACCCAGCTACAGAGACAGGATCAGTCAGTATCAAGCCTTATCTGCTCTGAACCCGGGTTCACCGGCTCGATCAAGGATGGATCATCGTTCGCCACCTGGTTAACCCGGGATGAAACCTGATACATCTGTAGTCCGATAGAAGGCGGGATATCGCCTCCAGATAGGTAATCCCGCCGGTCAGAGAGGGAGATTAGAACAGGCATCCGGTTATGAACTTCAGAATAAGGAGGCATAGCCCCGGTTGTAAGTATGACTGCTTCACATCCGGATGAACAATGCCTGAGTAGACCTGCGAGTGCAAACAGCGGATCAGATTTTGATGAGAAGTAATACGGAACACGGCGAACCCTCTCCTGCTTCCATTCGTAATACCCGGATGCCGGGATCAGGCACCGGTGACTCGTGAAAAGTTCCTTCAGGACGGGATGCTCATGGGCAGACTCGACCCTTGCGTTGATGACACGCTTTACCCCTCCGGTATGAAGCCCCCATTCAACCATATGAGAAGTAGATCCGGTAACTGCAAGGATCATCTGGCCAGGTGCAATGTTATATCGTGGTCTGTACTCAGGGGGAACAGATACCCCAAGCCGGGTCTCAATATCACCCGGCGAGGCTGCAATACAGAACCGACCACACATTAAGATTCTATTCTCACCTTTGAACTATGATAATCTGCCGCCTGCATGGTTTCTCCTTCCCTGCAGATTGAATCGTGTCAAACCGATCTGCAACCTCCTGGTCCGGCAAATTAGGGATACACTTTTACAATACCAGATCCATCATTAGAATATCCGGCCTCCGTTCCCGGTGGATATAGAATGATACCAGACCAATACCGGATTCTCTATGTTGACGACGATGAGGAACTGCTGTCAATAGGAAAATTATTCCTGGAGTTATCCAGTGATTTCTCCGTGGACGTCATATCATCTCCAACAGAAGCACTTAAGGGGATTTTATCAGGTTCCTATCATGCTGTAGTATCAGACTACGAGATGCCGGCACTCAATGGCATAGAACTGCTGAGGCAGATCAGAGAGTATGGAAATAATATTCCATTCATCATATTCACCGGTAGGGGACGGGAAGACGTGGTTATTGAGGCTCTCAACAGCGGAGCAGACTTCTATCTGCAGAAAGGAGGAGAGCCGCGATCTGAGTTTGTCGAGCTGAGCCACAAGATCAGAAGTGCCATTGAGCGGAGAGAGGCGATCGATGCACTCAAAACCTCGCGAAGGCAGTTTTCAGAGATGATATCAGCCCTTCCTGATCCCACCTTTGCTATCGACAGGGATCACCGTGTTATTGCCTGGAACCGTGCTATTGAGCAGTTCACCGGGATTGCAGCGGCAGATATCATCGGTCTTTCAGGGTATGCCTACTCGGTTCCGTTCACGGGATCGGCAAAACCCATGGTCATTGATCTGATCCTTGATGAAATCCAGGAAGTTGCAGATGAATACCTTGAGTTCAAACGGGAAGGAGACCAGATACTCGCTGAAAACTTCTTTCACCTTCCATTCGGTGAACGCTACCTGCGGATTCATGCCGGTCCGCTCTATTCAAAAGGGATGCAGGTTACAGGAGCCATCGCAACCATCAGGGATATCACCGACCAGTTTCTTTCAGAACTTGAACTGCGCAATTTTGTTGACACATACCAGTACATCGCTGATTACACGGCAGACTGGGAGTACTGGGAGAACCCGGATAAACAGATCATCTACTGTTCCCCGACTGCCCTCACCATAACCGGATACGCCAATACCGAATTTGTACAGAACCATGACCTCATCTCACAGATCGTTCTTCCGGATGATCAGAGAATCTGGCAGAATCACAGGCATGCTCAGAAAGATTCACAGGAGAGTGACAGGGTCGAGTTCAGAATAATCACCCGTGATGGAGAGATCAGATGGATCGAACACATCTGTATTCCGGTGCTCGGATCGTATGGAGCTTACATAGGCAGGCGGGTGAGCAACAGGGATATCACCGAGCGAAAACATGCAGAAGAAGCAATACGTGAGAATGAGTCCCGACTCCGAACCCTGATCAATGCCATGCCTGACATCATCTGTTTCAAGGATGCTCAGGGCAGGTGGATTGAAGCAAATGACTTCGATCTTCAGTTATTCCAGCTCGAAGGTATTGATTATAAACATAAAACTGACTCTGAACTTGCAGAGTTAAACTCATTTTACCGTGATGCGTTCCTGACCTGTGAAAGATCTGATGAAGAGGCATGGAAGGCGGGAACTGACGTCAGGGGCATCGAGTTCATCCCATGTCCAGATGGTTCAGACAGGGTTTTTGATATCATCAAGGTGCCAACATTCCATGAAAACGGCAGCAGAAAAGGACTGGTTGTAATAGGAAGGGATATTACAGACCTGTATGAAGCGCAGCAGGCACTGAAAAAGAGTGAACATGAATTCAGGAACATCTTTGACAATGCTGCACTTGGCATATTCCAGACCACACCAGAGGGTGTAAACCGGGCTCTTAATCCGGCATTTGCCAGGATATTCGGGTATGATTCCCCCAAGCAGATGGTTGAAGAGGTGGTCAGTATTGGTGACCAGGTATATGTGAATCCTGAAGAACGCAGAGAGTTTGTCAGGATTTTACTTGAAACGGGATCGATTGAGGGGTATGAAGTTGAGATGTTTCGCAAGGACAAAACGCGGATCTGGATCTCACTTTATGCCCGGAAGGTACAGGAAGGCGAGGAGGTATGGTTTGAGGGCACGATTGAGGATATTACCGCACGAAAAAGGGCGGAACATGAACTGTTCGAGGCTTATGCAAACCTACAGGCTGCCAATGAGGAACTCATCTCAACAGAAGAGGAACTCAAACGGCAGTATGAAACAAACGAAAATAACCTGAAAGATCTGTTAGAAACTCAGTCAAGATTCAGAGATCTCTTCTTCAGCTCTCCAATCGGACATGCCTGGTTTGATCCTGATGGCAGACTTATCGAGATTAACCAGGCCTGTCTTGACATTTTTGGTATCTCCAGCCAGGAAGATGTGAAAGGGTTCTGGCTCTGGTCTGATCCGAATCTGCCTGAGGATATCTGTGTCAGTGTTCAGGCCGGTGAAGTCCGGAGGTTTGAACTCCTGTTTGATTTTGAACTGATCAGGGCAGAAAACCTCTTTGATACCTCAAAATCCGCAGCAATATATCTTGAGATGGTTATCAGCCCGATACAGAATCTCAAGACCAATGTGAATGATGGATTCCTTGTCCACGTCCAGGATATCACAACTAAAAAGAGTCTTGAAAAGACTCTGATAGACAGGATTGTTGCTCTGACTCAGCCATTAAATGAGCCATCATCAATTCAGTTCTCAGACCTCTTCAACATCGATCAGCTCCAGCAGCTGCAGGATGCCTTTGCTGAGGCGACACAGGTTGCATCGCTGATCACACTTCCTGACGGTACATGGGTAACACAACCAAGCAACTTCTGCAGGCTCTGTAAGGACATAATTCGAAACACGGAAAAAGGAAAGGCAAACTGTTTGTATTCTGACCAGTCCATCGGCAGGTTTCACCCATCAGGACCTCTTCTCCAGCCCTGCCTGAGCGGAGGATTGTGGGATGCAGCAGCAAACATCACAATTGGAGGAAACCATATCGCTAGCTGGTTTATCGGCCAGGTTAAGAACGAAGATATTGATGAAGAAAAAATTCTTGCCTATGCAGATGAGATCGGTGCAGACAGGACACAGTTCAGGGAGGCACTTGCCGAGGTTCCAAAGATGTCAAGGGAGCAGTTTGAAAAGGTTGTTTCCATTCTCTCTCTGTTTACGAATGAACTCTCATCCAGGGCTTACCAGAACGTGCAGCAAGCCAGATTCATCAGTGAGCGACAGCGTGCAGAGTCTGCACTCAAGAGGGCTAACGAGCAGATCAACCTGCTCGCAAGCATCACCCGCCATGATATCAGAAACAAACTGACTGCCATGATCGCGTACCTTGTCCTGATCAAGGAGAATCCACACGCACCAGAATGCATTACCTACATCGAAAAGATTGAGCAGATAACCAATACCATCAGGAACCAGATCGAGTTCACCAGGGTATATCAGGATCTCGGATCTCATGAGCCATTATGGCAGAAGGTCAATGATATTCTTCCGTACCAGGAGATACCACCGGAAATAATCTTCGAAACGAATGTGGCAGATCTGGAGATCTACGCAGATCCGATGCTTGCAAAGGTCTTTCAGACCCTGCTTGACAACTCGATCAGGCATGGGGAGAGGGTAACTGCTATCACTGTTTCATACAACCTGAAACCAGCAGGATGCAGAGTGATCTGGGAGGATAACGGGGTAGGTATTGCTGAAGATGAAAAGTCTTCAGTCTTTGAGAGAGGATTTGGAAAAAATACCGGACTCGGCCTCTTTCTTGCAAAAGAGATCCTTACCATTACCGGGATAGGTATTCATGAAACAGGGATACCGGGAGAAGGGGCACGGTTTGAGATACTTGTACCACCTGAAATGTTCAGGGTCCGTGATAACCAGTTATAGTATCGAGAGAATGTTCTACGATCTGATCTGAAATCCGGCTTTTTTCACGATATCACACATCTTCTGATCCCAGACTGCATCATCAGGTTCATGAAGTTCACGTACACACGTATCCCAGATCTCTCTGAGATACGGACTCTCTGCATGGAGATGCCTGCTCTGCATCACTCGTCCTGCCCGGTTGCCTGATTCATCGAGAAAGAGATACCGCCAGCATCCATACTCCTGACAGATCTCCGGTCTTGTCAGATGAACGGTGCAGTAGTAGAGCCCGTCCTGATCATTTCTCCTGAAGAACGGACAGGCTTCGGGACGTTCGGAGAAAATGGAATGGTCATCGTAGAGATGACGCAATAGAGGTGAGACAGTGACCACATGCTTCTGTCCGGTATACTGGTTCTCAATCTGGAATGTGTATTGATCGAGGGTTTTTATGATGTGAAAGACCTGGCCCAGGTAACTGCAGCATTCACCACATTGCTGACACTCAAATGAAATATTTCTGTCCTCCCTGCATGAAGATGAAGAGTGAATATATCCGGTGAAGTGAGATAATTTTTCCTGTGACGACCATAACCGGGGTCTGGGATCTCGCATGAGATCAGAAGAGAAGAAAGTATATGTAAAATACTCTTTACATATTGTATGGTGACACCTGGAAGAACCTTCCAGATGAGCCAGCACACCAGTATCTCCATGAAAGATTTTGCATGCAGGAAGGAATAGCGGTCAAAATAACGAACTGGAGGTTATAAAAAAACAATCAGTGAACCAGGAGACATGAAACTAGATCCATCCATCCCTATAGCGGGAAATAGGTGAAACGGGAAACACTTGTAAATACCTCTCTCCTCCGTTTCACTTTCCAGAAATCATACACAGACTTTTCCAGATTATTGGAACGTTTGTCTCATATCGGTATGTCATGAAGCATACGAAAGGGAACATGTAACACACACCATTTGAATGAGTGTTGTGCACCATACTCAAAACATGACGCAGGCCATACTGACAGGTGACTAAACCATGGCATCAGACGATGAGAGAAACAGCCTGATCCGGACCGCGAAACAGCCGGTGATCACCAGTTCAGGAGTGGTGAGACAGATGATAATGGCACTTGGAGCAGGGGTTCTTTTTCACGTTCTGCTCATTCTGATTATCAGCCCAGGGGCTACCATATTTGTTCTGCCGTTTCTCACAGGGATTTTTGTCGTGCTGGTAGCAATAGGGGTTTTGTTTGCCGGGCCAGACTCACGCATGATCAATACTACAACACATGCCAAATCCCTGGCAACAGGATCACCTTCAGGAACCGATGCTAGTCTGATAAACCTCTCCTGGGAGTCAGAATCGATCGGATGGGACAAGGTTGGCTCCGTTACAATTCAAATCAGGGAGCGAACGATTCTCATCAAAAGGCCATACGATTCCCGGCGATATGCCAAGCCTGAGTTCAGGCAGCCGCTCTTTTGTAGATCAGCAGATTAATCGTAAAATATCCGTTTTGATTGGTCCAAAACAATCAGTATGACGGATATTCATATGTATGAAACAAGTGCAGATCGGTTGTATGAAATGGAGTCTTGCGATCTCACTCCTCCTCTTCTGGTACATTATAATTCCGGGTATCTCTGACACCAACCTTCCGGAAACGGGATATATCAGTGTCATCTCTTCGCCTTCCGGAGCAACTGTCCTGATCGACGGAACAGAATCAGGAGTAACCCCGGTCATACTCACGATTCCGAATGCCAACACGCCTCCACATATCATAACACTTCAGAAAACAGGTTTTCAGAACTGGACCACGACCGTTACCCAAAACCCGGAGCCAGGGACTGCTGAAACGATCTCTGCAACTCTCACTGATGGAACAGGCTCCGGAACCATCCAGGTGACATCTGATCCTGCTGGAGCAACCGTGACCTGTGACGGGACAGATACCCGGACAACCCCGCATACGTACCAGGAGGTGTCACCGGGCAGACACGAAATCGCCATATCTCTGGATGGATACCTCCCTTACTCTACAACCATTTCTGTAGCTTCAGGGGCAGAATCAGTTGTTTCAGCTGCACTCACCCAAGAGAAAACCAAAACCACAGGATCACTATCTGTCTCCTCTGATCCGACCGGGGCGACTGTTACCATTGACGGGACACAGACAAAGAAAACCCCTTGTACCTACACAAATCTCCAGCCGGGAACCTACTCGGTTGAGATAAAGAAAGCCGGATATACATCGTACACAAAAACAATTTCAGTCACATCAGGTGCTGAGTCAGAGATCTCTGCATCGCTCAGTCCCGTGAGCAACACCGGTTCCCTTACTGTCAATTCTGATCCATCAGGAGCAAGTGTCTACCTCAACGGAGTATACCGGGGGATCTCTCCGGTTCACATTGAAGCAATTGATGCGGGGATATATACAATAAAGGCTGAAAAATCTTCATACAACACCGAGACCGAGATCATCAATCTGATTGCAGGACAGGAGAATAGTGTCCAGTTATCACTCTCACTAAAAATGCCAGATCGGCCGTTCAACAATCAGATGAACAGAGTACCGTTCGGAATTCCATTCGGTGGGGAAATTCCGATGACAGGTGGTCCGGGCATGCCTCCCGGACCCTGATCATCCCCCATTGATGGGTGTATTTCTGAACTGTTCTTCCGTTGATCACTGATTGTGATTTTCTGCCATGCGAATAATCCTGTTTATTGTTTCCGGGGAGTTGTGTTCCTGAGAACCTGAAGAGATACCAAATCTCCTGTACAGTTTGATCACCTTTGCATCATGAACAAAGACTTCCAGGCTTTGTTTCCAATTCTGTTCTGCAACAACCCGAAAGGAGATACACAATGGAGGGGTCTTATGGGTGTGATAGGTACCCTTCCACGGATTAGATACGCTTAAACATCTTCCCAGATAACCCATCTCCGAATTATTATGACAGGAAAGATCACGCTCGGACCAATGCCATACATGAGTGTCATGCCTGCCGTTCTTGTCGGCAGTAATGTCAAGGGAAAACCAAACTACATGACTGCAGCCTGGGCGACCGTAGCCTCTATGGCACCACCCATGGTCTGTGTCGCCATCAACAAGGTCAGGTATACGGCTCAGGGCATTGAAGAGAATAAGACCTTCAGCCTGAATGTTACGTCCTCAAATCAGGTGATTGAGACCGACTACTGTGGGATAACTTCAGGATCAAACAAGGACAAGTCAGGTGTCTTCACCTCATTTTATGGAAAACTCGGGACTGCACCACTGGCACAAGAATGCCCGGTTAACATCGAGTGTAAACTCTTCAACTCGGTCGATTGCGGAAGTCACCTGCTGTACATCGGAGAAGTCATTGAGATACATGCAGACGAGAGCTCTGTAACAGATGGGAAACCTGATATCAGAAAGATCAACCCGATAGTGTACGCTCAGGCAACGTACTTTGATGTGGGAGCAGAAACCGGGAAGGCTTTTTCAGACGGAAAGAAATTCCAGCAATAGGTGCAGCGGCTTTGTAATAAGGAGGGTGAACCGGGAATTACCCGATCACTCCCACTTATACATTCTGAACCGATGCAAGGGGAACCTGGGGAATAAATCTGACCACGTCCGGAAGATCAATCCCTAACGCTTCGTGGAGAACCTCTTCGATACTCTCAACCGTGACAAAGGTCAGTTCCTTTCTGACATCGTCAGGTATCTCATCAATATCCCGCTCGTTCTCTTTCGGCAGGATAACCTTAGTGATCCCTGCCCGGTGAGCAGCAAGGACTTTCTCCTTGATCCCGCCAACCGGAAGAACCGCTCCGCTCAAGGTTATCTCCCCGGTCATTGCCAGTTTCGGATCCACTGTCTTCCCGGTGATGAGCGAGACAAGGGAAGTAAACAGGGTAACACCTGCCGATGGCCCGTCCTTTGGTGTCGCTCCTGACGGGACATGGATGTGGATATCGCTGGTCATGAAGTCAAACCGGTTCGCAGAGCTCGCAAACCGTGACCTGATCAGACTCATGGAAATATTTGCAGACTCTTTCATGACATCACCGAGCTGACCGGTGAGCGTGAGTTTGCCAGTACCTGGCATGAACGTCCCTTCGATAAAGAGGATCTCCCCACCTACAGGAGTCCAGGCAAGACCCGTTGCAACTCCGGGAGTGAGCCGGTTTCTGGCAGCCTCATGTCTGAAGACCTCCTTACCAAGTATCTCTCCGATCATATCTGCCGAGACTACAAACGGCAGAACGGCTTTTCCTGATACAATCTTTTCAGAGACATAACGGGCAATCCGGTTAAGCTGTTTCTTCAGACCACGGACACCTGCTTCACGGGTATACTTCTCGATGACGAGCGAGAGGGCATCATCCCCGACCTGTAATTTTCCTTCATCAAGCCCGTGCTCTTCCATTGTTTTGGGAAGCAAATGCTTCCTGGCGATCGCAAACACCTCGTGTTGTGTGTAACTTGAGATCTCGATCAGTTCCATCCGGTCAAGCAGGGGTCCTGGTATTGAAGAGAGCGAGTTCGCCGTAGCAATGAAGAGAACGTCAGAGAGATCATACGGGACCTCAAGGTAATGATCAGAGAAACTGTTGTTCTGCTCAGGATCGAGCACCTCGAGCAGGGCACTTGAAGGATCTCCGGAGTATGATGCACTTAACTTATCAATTTCATCAAGTACAAATACCGGATTTTTTGTTCCTGATCGTCTCATTCCCTGTATGATCCTCCCGGGAAGTGCCCCGACATATGTCCTGCGGTGACCGCGAATCTCTGCCTCATCCTTTACACCACCAAGACTTGCACGAACATATTTGCGACCCAGAGCTTCAGCGATGCTTTTGCCAAGACTCGTCTTTCCTGTCCCAGGAGGACCTGCAAAGAGGAGGATCGAACCCTGCTTGTCATTTTTCAATTTCATGACTGCCAGGTGCTGAACGATCCTCTCCTTGACCTTCTCAAGCCCGTAATGGTTGCTCTCAAGAACCTGTCTGGTCGTCTCAATGTCAATTTCAGATCTCTCGCCAGTGACCCATGGCAGATCGACCAGAAGATCAAGATAATTTCTGATGACAGGTGCTTCGTGGTTATGTGGTCCACCGGTTTCTAGTTTTTTCACCTCTGCGAGGGCTTTCTTCTTCACCTCTTCAGGCATCAGTGATTGTTCTATCTTCTCCCGGTATCCGGTGTCACCAGGACCATTTCCTTCGATCTCGTTCAACTCATCCTGAATTACTCTCAACTGTTCACGGAGCATCGCTTCACGGTTGGTTTTGGAGACTTTTTCTGTTACCTTCTGGGTGACCTCGATCCTGATTTCGATCTGCTCTTTAACTTTGAGTAACAGATCCAGAAATGCCACAGCCCGTTCCTGTTCTGACAAGATCTCCAGGAGTGTCTGTTTCTCTTCGAGTGAGACCGGAACATACGGCATGGTGAATCCGATCACAGCATCGATGGATGTCATCTTGTCTACCGGTCTGGTAAACTGATCAGAACCCTGGAAATGTACGCTGATTGAATGGATAATCTCTTTAATCTCTCCAAGTATCCCATCATGCTCGCCGGTGCTGAGATCTGACACATCATCTATCGGGACCCAGGTTGCGTATAATCGGCCATCACGCTCAGTGATGCTGTCAGCCCTGATCTTTCTGAGTGCATGGATGCATACGAGATACCCCTCTTCAGCAGGCTGGATAAAGGATATTTCCAGAAGATTGCCGATGGGATACACTGTAGACGCGGATATTTCAGACTGGCTTGTTCCGGCCCTGACTGCCAGACCGATCGGAGAGCTGTCATTCCGGCTCATCTCCTGCAGGAGAAGACCTCCGGTCTCCTTGTCAACAACGATCTTTGTCCGTGTTTTGGGAAACACAACAATCTCATAGAGGGGCAGAACGAAATGCTCCTGCTTTGCTGGTGATTGTGTGAATTCAGTGGTACTCATGTGAACCTTTAGTTTTACTTAACCTAACTAATTCTTCTGATAAATTTTTTTACCGTACTTTTCGCAGGATCTCTATCAGAACTTCTATCTCATGATCGTCGAGCGATTCAGCGAGTCGTTCAACAACCTGCTGTAGGGCTCTCTGTTCAGCACGGGCGATCTTCTCGCCTGTTCCGGTCAGACGGATATAATGTATCCTCCCATCGTAGGGACAGGGCTGCCTGTACACGCAACCCATATGATCTAACTTACGGATCATCTCCGTGATAGTCGGCTTTGAGTTGCGGGTGATTTCTGCAAGCCTGCTGAAGGTGATCTCATCGCTTGTATCTATCACCTTCAGATAGTTGATCTGTTTCACCGTGATGTCCGAGAGCTCACAGGCAGAGAAGATACTACAAGAACATTCTTGTTTCAGTCTGATCAGAGTATCAAAGACCTCGAAGAGATGTTCTTTCTGGTCTGTCATGGATCCGTATTAGTTAGTTAGGGCTCTCCAAACTATAAAGGTTGTCCATGAGGCAGTAATTGTCATCAGATATCTGGGAGAGAATAAGAAGGATATAGCACGACTCATTCCTCAAAATGAATTCCGATCAGACAGTCAAAATTACTGATGAAAATCCCAATACACAACCAAACAGTACTTACCTCAGGTATGAGAACGACCCAGATTGTCTATTCAATACACAATGGATAACCAACCCTGTTCTTGTCTGTCTCAAGATTCATAATTTATAAGAGCAAATAATAGGATGTGATGGACAACCATGACTGAGTGTTTTGTTGGTCCGAAAGGACATTACATCCAAGAAACGAGATACTGACGAACTGAGATCTATTTTTGATTCTGTACCTTACCGAATCCTGACCTTTTCATTGGGATATCAATTCTCTCCAGCACAGAGTACACGGGATCACCTTCAGGTCTTTCGATCAGACCCACATTCAGGGGGATGGACTCTGTGAAGACAGGAGCAAAGATCCTCCTCGATTCACTTGTATCCCAGGGGGTTGAGACGATATTCGGTTATCCAGGAGCCTCTGTGCTTCCGATCTATGATGTACTTCCGGATTCCGGGATCAGGCACATCCTTGTCAGACATGAACAAGCTGCAGCCCATGCAGCTGATGGGTATGCCAGGGCAGGAGGAGGAGCAGGGATCTGCCTTGCAACATCCGGACCAGGAGCCTGTAACCTGGTCACCGGCATAGCCACTGCGTACATGGATTCGATACCAGTGGTTGCGATAACCGGACAGGTTCCCACAACCCAGATTGGAAATCAATCCTTTCAGGAGGCAAATATCACTGAAATCACAAGACAGGTCACCAAACAGAACTACCTGGTGACAAAAACCGCAGATCTTGCAGAGACAGTGAGTGATGCATTCAGGGTTGCAATGACAGGACGGCCCGGCCCCGTGCTTATCGACATTCCCAGGGATGTTTCAACAGGCATGGCACCTGAACAGAAACAAGTGAGGTTGGCACCGGACATCAACCAGGAGAAACAGATCGATTCAAAGACCAGAACACTGTGCATCAGAGCAGCCGGGTTGATCACAACTGCTGAAAATCCGATAATCCTGGCAGGTGGAGGGGTTATCGGGAGCCAGGCATCAGGGGAGATTCTCACTCTTGCCGAGCGGTTCGGGATACCTGTTACAACGACCTTACTCGGCATCGGAGCAGTTCCTTCGAATCATCCCCTCAATCTGGGTATGATAGGGATGCATGGGACAGTCGCAGCAAATCATGCGATTCATGCCTGCGACCTGCTGATCGCCGTTGGTACCAGATTTTCGGATCGGAGTTGCGGGACAGGAGGACTCTTTGCACCACGAGCAACAGTCATCCAGATCGACATAGATCCAAGTGAAGTTGGTAAAAACCGTGCTGTTGATCTCCCTCTCGTGGGCGATGCAAAGATTATCCTCCATGAAATTTTCAGGAATATCAGTGGTTCATGCACAACCACTGCATGGAGGGATCAGATCAGAATCTGGAAACACCAGACTGACCTGCCTTTTCTGCCAGAGAGTAGTGCTCTGTACCCACAACAGATCATCAGTACCCTCGCTTCGGTTCTGGAAGGAAACGGGATCATCGTGTCTGAAGTAGGGCAGAATCAGATGTGGACCGCTCAGTACTATAAATTTGCAAAGCCACGCTCATTCCTCACATCAGGAGGCATGGGAACGATGGGATTCGGACTACCGGCTGCCATGGGAGCCTCGTTTGCATGTCCGGATCAGCAGATCTGCACTATCGCAGGGGATGGATCCCTTCAGATGAACATTCAGGAGTTCGCCACCCTGGCTGAATACAGAATCCCTGTTAAGATCCTGGTTTTAAACAATCAGTACCTTGGAATGGTCAGGCAATGGCAGGAACTCTTCTATGATCGACGGTACTCATTCACAGAACTCCCATCAGTTGAGTTCACGAAGATTGCTGCTGCATACAGGATAGACGGGGTCAGAGTTGAAAGTCCGGATGAAGTCCGACCGGCAATCAACGACGCACTTGCCACGAGGGGGCCATTCCTCATAGACTTCAGGATAGAACGTGAAGAGAACGTCTTTCCAATGTTACCTGCAGGGGCTAAGGCAACCGAGATGCTTTTGAAAAATCCCGGTTGATCCTATCAGAAGATAGGTGATAGATACAACCCTGTCTTTTTGCATGAAAAAGTCCTTTTCACCGGTACTACCTAGGGCCCCCAACGGGACACCGTTGGGGTTTTTATTCTGAATGCACAGGTATTGTATGCATATTAATCCGAGATCCCTGGTGATACCCGGAGTTTTTGGTGGAATATCTCTGCTTGTCCTGAGTTTTGTTGCTGATGGCCTTACCCAGTTTGTTGCACCATACAGCATCTTTGAGGTTCCGGGAATGCGGAGTATCTCTGATCCGGTTATGATGCTGTACTTCCTGTACCCCTTTATATTCTCATTCATATCCGCCGGTATCTGGCAGATCATTCGTGGGTCGCTCCCGGTAGACCAGAAGGCGGCATCATGGCAGTTTGCAGGGATCCTGTTTGTACTTGTCATCATCCCGAACATCTGGGTGGTATTCACTTCAATGTCCTATCCGGCAGGGTTCTATATCTCAAATATCCTTTCAGGAATTATCGGATACCCGTGTATCGGGTACCTGAATGCACGATACAACAGGGAATGCTGAAAATATTCACTCCTTTCTCTTCTGTTGCCGGTGATGCTTTTGCAGGTAGAGAGGATCTTTTCACTTGCAACTCACAACCGGTCAAGTGGATCAATTCATCAATTCACGAGATCTTTGTGAGTATCAGATCACCGTCAACAGGATCCTCTTCAGCGGATTCAATGGACCCCGGAATTAGCAAGCGAAGTGATCGGGAAAAAGTGCCGTTAAAAGAAGATTATTACCGGTGGCTGTAATATGCCACAATCTGTTGACCGGTCTCATCGATCCTGGTGAAGCCTACCCGCTCGAACTGAACCATCCTGCCTTTCCAGGTCGAGACCTCGGGTTCGCAGACACCGTTCATATCCCCGTCAGCTTTTCTGATCAGGCATGGAGTTCCGTATCCTGACGGGAGCCATTGGATGATCGGGGCCTTTGCTTCACGGGCCTGCTGGAGTTCATCGCCGGCATACGTCGCACTATATGAACTCCCGTCTTTCCGGACAGAGATGTTGAAGAGGTCCTTGAGCCTGATCATCGATGCACCGGACTCAAGTTCTGCCCGGGGAACCACGAGCTTTCCGATGAACGGGATCTCACGGAATCCCCTGGCATCATCTCCAGGGTACCGCATCGCCTTTGCGGTCATTGGGTGGGCACCATCTATGGTAAGTTCAACGGGATCTGCAACAAAGAAGAACCGGTCAGCCTTCGCATCAACGATATCCTTGTTCTTTGCGTAGAGGTTCTCCCAGGAGAACTGGATGTCGGTCTCACCAATTCCGATCTCAACAACTGCATTCCGCACAGCTTCTGGCTCAATACCACGACGAGCCATTGCCCGAAGGGTCCCGAGATGAACATCGTCCCATCCGGTATACTCACCGGCAACGATCCCCTGCCTCATCTGGGATGTGGAAAGGACAACTCCTTCAATTCCCATTCTGCCATAGTGGCGGTACACCGGCTGCTTCCAGTCCATGTAATCGAAGATGAACTTCTGTCGGCCTGTGTTGGCGATATGATCCTTGCCCCTGATCACATGTGTCATACCGAGGAGATGATCATCGACTGCAACTGAGAGGTTCATCAGTGGATACACGATTGCATCGACCCGCTGATGCGGAACCGAGGTCAACACCCTGAAGAGCGGAAAATCCCTCATGGCAGGATCAGGATGATTGAGATCTGTCCTGAGCCTGACTGAGATCTCTCCCTCTACAAACTTCCCCTCAAGCATCTGGTCGAAGAGTTCTCCAGCTTCTTCAACGGTCTGTGACCGGCAGGGGCAGGCTGCCTTGTGCATCTTGAGGTTCTTGAACTCCTCGTTATCACAGTTGCAGACGTAGGCTGCTCCTTTCTCGATCAATTTTCTGCCTACATCGTAGTAGAGTGGGAATCGGTCTGACTGGTAGATCGTCTCGGTGATATTGAGTCCCATCCACTTGATGTCCTCTGGGACCATCTGGTATGCATCGGTATCGACCCGTTTTGGATCAGTATCTTCGATACGAAGGATGTACTTCCCGCCATACCTTTTGAGATACTCATCATTGAGAAACGCTGCCCTTGCATGCCCGAGATGGAGAGGTCCGGAGGGGTTCGGTGCAAACCGCATCACTACTCCGCCTTCTGCATTCGGAAGGTCAGGGAGCGTGTGCTTCTTCTTCTCCTTCTTTTCAGACAGGGCTGCATGGAGATCCGGTGCAATCTCCTCGAGTTTCATCTCCTGTTCTTCGTGCGAGAGAGAAGCAACCTCGGCGATAACTTCACCGAGAAGAGCCTTGATCTCGCCGGATCGGGAACGAAGCTCGGGATGACCGCCCATCACAGCCCCCATCACCGCACCTGCTGCCGGTACGCTCTTGTGCTTTACTGCATTCTGCAGTGCTGCACCGAGGAGAATGGACTTCAGATCGTCCAATTCAGTACCCCCGCTGGACAAAGAAGTAGGCAAGGTCGGAGAGGAGTTGGCGTTCTGGACAGTCACGAAGTACCGAGAGTCCATTGATGGCGTCACGGACCATTGAGTCGGCTGTCTCCTGAACTTCTGCGATAACACCCTTCTCCTGGAGAAGAGCAATGAGTGAATTGATCTCAGCAGGGTCAAGTTTCCTGCGGTACGGGGAGAGGTCAACCCCCTTCTCACGGGCTGTTATAGCGATGATCGTCTGCTTTCCTTCCCTGATATCCGATGCCTGGTCCTTTCCTGACTGCTCGGGAGGAGCCATCAGATCGATGATATCGTCCTGGATCTGAAACGCTGCACCGATGCTGCATCCGTATGTATAGAGAGCATCAACCTGCGGCTTTGATGCACCGGCGAGCAACGCTCCCATTGCCGCTGCTGCTCCATAGAGCACACCGGTCTTCTTGGTGACCATATCAAGGTACTCATCCCGGGTCACATCCTGTCTTGTCTCAAAGGTCATGTCAAGTTGCTGTCCCTCGCAGATCTCGACACATGTCTTTGCAAGAAGTGCAGACGCTTCAACTTTTGCAGCATCAGGAGCTATAGCATCGGCAACAAGACAGAACGAACGTGCAAAGAGCACATCTCCGGCAAGGATAGCTGCAGGTTCTCCCCATATGGTATGGACCGTTGGCTTTCCCCTGCGGGTTGCATCCCCGTCCATGATGTCATCATGGATGAGCGTGAAGTTGTGGGTAACTTCAAGAGCCAGCCCTGCAGGAAGGATTCCTGCAGAGCTGCCGGAGCGGATGGTGTCTGCTGCCAGTTTGAAGAGCGCAGGCCGCAGCCGTTTTCCACCTGCAAAGAGCAGGTGGTTTGATGCCTTTGATAATTCGGTTCCGGGATTGCCGTAGTATTGGTCAAGCAGTGTGTTGACCTCGGTTGCAGTTTTTCGCAGATACGTCTCCAGATCCATAAGTTTCACCGTTCAGGCCAGTCTCTGCCGCTGGCCGTTTGCCATCAGGAAGAAGTCTTTGTTTAAGGTGTACCCACAATCAGTGGCGAGATTCAGGTACTCGGAGGTAAGATTCACGCCTCCGTGTGCAGCGATAACGAACTGAGGGTTAAGCATGGTAAGGAACTCGTAATGATCCTCACAATATGCATGCCCTGATACGTGAAGGTCGTCAAAGATGCGGCCACCCTGCTGACTGAGCATCGTAAACATTCGGTACCGCTGGGCACGGTTCATATCATTCGGAATCAGCTGGGCACTGATCATGATCTTATCACCCTTCTCGATCCGGTACGGGGTGTCCTTCTGTGCTATCCTGGTCAGGATAGAACCGGGTTCACCCTGGTGACCGGTCACGATCGGCACATACTCATCCCTTGGACCCTTGATGACCCGGCGAAGTGTCCGCTCCACAACCCTGCGGTTGCCAAAGATGCTGGTGGTGTCAGGGAACCGAACGTACTTCATCTGTTCTGCAGTGCTGCAGTAGCGTTCCATTGACCTGCCAAGGAGCAGGGGTTTCCTTCCGATCTCATGGGCACACTCAGCGATGGTCTTGACCCTCGCGATATGGGATGCGAAGGTGCTGACAATGAGGGCGTTCTTGTCATCCTCGTAGCTTGTCATCACATCACGGACCATGCTCTTCGCAAGCTGCTCGCTCGGGCACCGTCCTTTCCTGTTCACGTTAGTGGACTCGGTGATGAGGCAGAGCACTCCTTCTTTGCCGATCTTGCGGAACTTTGCAAAGTCCGGCGGTTCGCCGAGGACCGGGTTTCTGTCAAGTTTGAAGTCGAGAGCATACACAATAGCCCCTTTCGGGGTGTACAACACGACTGTTGCGGTATCAATGATACTGTGCTGGGTCCGCACGAGCTCGAGCGAGAGCGTATTTGAGATGGTATACCGCTGAGAGTATTTAAGCGGGTAGAGCTTGTTGTTTACTCCGAACTTCTTCTCACCCTCGATCTGTTGTCTGACGAGTTCTATCGTGTATGGTGTCCCGATGATCGGGGCATTATACCGGTGTGCCAGTTTTGGCACGGCCCCGAGGTGATCCAGGTGACCGTGTGAGAGAACGATCGCCTTGACCGTCCCTTCGATCTGGTTCATCACCGTATCATCAGGGATGACACCCATCTCGATCAGGTCGAGCGAATGAGTATTCTCCATCTCGATTTCAGGGTGCATCATCAGGGAGTCAAGCCTGATCCCCATATCAATAATGACTATTTCCTTGCCGCAGCGGATGGCGGTCATATTTCGGCCAAATTCATTATAGCCACCCACTGCAAGGACTTCAATGTCCAAGTTATATCCTCCTGTAAATTATTGTTGCTGTATCAGTTGCGCTGTCGGACCGGTAACGTACCATCTGGTATCGGGCATCTCTGACACCCGGGTATGCCCGGTCAGGAAGAGGGCGATCCGAAGTTGCTGCTGGATCGTCTCTATCGTCTCTGACAGGGCTTCTATTCCATCGCATGCCGGTTTGAGCAGGGGAAGAGCCATTCCGCCGAGGCTGGCACCAAGAACCAGGGCTTTTGCAATATCAATCCCGGTTCTGATCCCACCGCTGGCAATCACCGGGCCGCCACATCTGACAGCCTCAGTGACGCTGACTGCGGTGGGGATGCCCCACTCTTTAAAGAGCAGGCCGAGATCCGAGAGCCGTTGATCTCCGCCTGCTTCCCCTTTCCCTGCTCTGTAACTCTCGATCGCCGCCCATGATGATCCGCCATATCCGCCAACATCGATGCAGGAAGCACCTGCTCCATAGCAGAGCCGTGCAATCTCCTTTGAGAACCCGCACCCGGTCTCTTTCACAATGACCGGGACTTTGAACTCCCTGCACAATTCCCGCAGTGCATCAAGGCAGCCGGTTGCATCATGATCTCCTTCAGGCTGGGTTGCCTCCTGGAGAAAATTCAGATGGATGGCTAGAGCGTCTGCATCTATCATCTCAACCGCGGTTTCTGCCCATTCGATCCCATGATCCCTGAGTTGTACGATACCGAGATTGCCGACAATGAATGCATCAGGGGCAGTTTCCCTGACGATCGAGAATGTTTCGGCGAGAGTTTGATCTTCAATTGCCGCCCGCTGCGATCCTACCCCTATCCCTAGGCCGTATTTCTGGGCGGCCTGTGCAAGTACCTCATTCACCCTGGTAGTTTCAGGATGACCGCCTGTCATTGCTGAGATAAAGAGCGGGGATCCGAACCGGTGTCCGAATAGATCGGTCGATAGGTCCAGTGTATCCATATCTGAATCAGGTAGGGCATTGTGAACGAGCCTGATATCTTCAAACCCGGTGCTTCCTGATTCAATATCTTCTTCAAGGCAGATTCGAAGGTGATCCAGTTTCCGCGAGGATGTGAACTTTCTCCGGTTCATGCATCCTCCGGCAGGATACGTGTCCCGCCATGATCCTTCCCGGCGAGAAACGCTTCGAACTGCGAGATATGGAACATCTCAGACCTGATCCCGTGATCGGCAAGAGCGAGAAGTTCGGCTATCTTTCCTTCCATTCCCCCGGTCACATCAATATGACCCGAGTTGCCGATGGTAACCTGGTGCGCCGTTGATCGGCGCAGCTCCCTCACAACTGATCCATCATTCTCGAGAAGACCCAGTACATCGGTCGCGAGACCGACACGGTCCATTCGAAGCCCTTCTGCAAGGACCCGGATCAGCTGATCACCGGAAACAATACAGGCACCCCTTTTACGATCCATCACAACGTCACCGTGAATGACAGGAACCAGGCCAAGGCTGATCATCCGGTCCATGTGACCGAAGAACGGGTTCACGAGTTTTCCATCAGATGCCTCGCACCCATGGAGTGGATGAATCGGAACTGCTTCGATACCGTTGCTCCTCAGAGCTTCTACTACAGCGGTGTTGAGTTCCCTGACAGCCTGGTGTGTCTCAAAGATGCCTTTCCGGTTCTCCCTCGTCACACCTTCCTGGATATGGTAGGCTTTCGCCTGCGGATGGCCGAATGAACCTGCACCATGCACAATCAAGAGTGGCATGTCAGGGTACAGTGCAAGGCTCTTTGCAATAGCAGCGAGGGCATCATATCTGATAACGCCTGCAGAGCCGGCTGACTTCTCAGTTATCACGCTCCCGCCGAGCTTGAGTATCGTTCGATTACGCATCCTTTTCTTTCCGGAGTCCTTCTGTGTCAAGGCAGGTGATAAGCGCCCGTCCATCAGTAACCTCCAGTGCCCCGGCGATCCGGGCCTTGAGGTTCTTGGGTGCCAGTGCAACCATACAGCCACCACCTCCTGCCCCGGTTATCTTTGCACCATACGCACCGGTTGCCCGGGCTGCAAGCACCAGTTTGGAGAGCTGGGGATGGCCCACCCCGAGCACGTCGAGGAGAGCATGATTCATATCCATGAGACGGCCGAGATATTGCGGCTCGTCGAGATGTTTCATTGCATCGAGCGTAAGTGCCTCGATAGCATCCATTACCGGTTCGCAGATCGTGGGATACTTCCCTTTCAGATCGGCAACCTTCTCGACCATTCTCGCGGTCGAATGCGTTACCTGGCTGTTTCCGACAACCAGATGATAGTTCTGAGGTGCCAGCCGCTTGCGGGTTCCTTCTTTGATGAGGAACATTCCGCCATACGTTGACACGGTGGTATCAGTCGGGCTTGCCCTGCCTTTCTGCACACGCTTCTCGATCTTATATGCCTGTTCAGCGATCTGATCGCGGGTCTTACCAAGTCCGAACTCATCATTGATGGCAGCCATCGTTGCCACCGTCACAGCTGCCGATGAGCCGAGTCCTGAAGAACTGGGGAGTTGTGAGTTTATATAGACACTCCCCTTCACGTTCAGTTCCTTGAAACACTGATCAATGTACGGTGATTTTGCATGGTGGGCATGACTGGTCTTCCTGACAGTCACATAAACACGTGGACGGATCGCAAGTGCAATGCCTGGTTTTCCATATACCACCGCGTGTTCACCAAAGAGAAACACCTTCCCGGGTGCACTCCAGGTTGCCAATCAGTTCACCGCCAGTGCCGCATATCCGACTACCTGCTGAAAGTCCCCGCTTGCCTCTCCGCTGGTAGTATATGAGATGAGATCGCACCGGGTGGCGCCCTGCGGTCTGAGAGCCTCGACCATTGCCCCGATCGGGCCATACCCGCAGGCGGTTACCCTGTGTTGTTGTATTCGATTATAGAATTCCTGCACGTTCAGATCCTTCAGTGCTTCAATGACAAATAGATCGTCTTTTTGTGCCTTATCTGCAGCAACATAATGCGAAAAGTCACTGGAGGCAACAATCCGCACATCTTTGGCATAATCACGAACTGCGCTGATTATATGCCCTGACACCATGGCGATCTCCCGCATTGTCTGAGGGCCCATCATGATAGCCACGATCGCCGCGTCAGGGAATCGGTATCTGATGAACGGAACCTGAACCTCAAGAGAGTTCTCATTTCCGAACGCCATTGCCTGTTCATCAACCGGAAGCCCTATCCTGGCGACAAGATCGGTGTCTGTCCTGACCGGACCGATCGGGGTATCCCAGGGTATGCTGGAGACACAGGTTGGAAATCCACGGTGGCTGGGGCCAATCAGGATAAATGTCCCGTCAAATCCCTCCCTGATTGCACTAAATGCATGGGCAGAGGTCTGACCAGAATAGATATAGCCGGCATGAGGGGATGCAACTCCCTTTGCATCCCCACCGGTACGAGCAGACCTGAAGAACGCGTCCAGCATGTGAGTCAGCTGAACCGGGTCAGCCGGGTAGAACATCCCGGCCACGCCACAACGCCTGATCATCATGGGACTGTGTGTTGACGTGTGAGTACATCAGGGTATCGCCCTGATGGTACCCGGATTTACAGATCAGTCTCGAAGTCTTCAGGAGTCAGGGAGGTTGAGTACCCCTTGTGTCTGAGGAATTCCTTGGTGAGCAGGAAGTAGATCATGGAGAGAGCCTTGCGACCCTTGTTGTTGGTTGGGATGACAATGTCCACGAGGCTGGTCATATTGTTGGTATCACAGAGTGCAAGGACCGGGATTCCGATCTGAAGTGCCTCTCTGATGACCTGGATGTCGCTGACCGGGTCGGTCACGACAATGACTTCAGGTTCTGCATATTTAGGCAGAATCGGGTTGGTCAGGGTACCGGGGATGTACCGGCCGGTCATCGGGTATGCACCGATTGCCTCTGCAAACTGACGTGCCGGGAACTGCCCGTACTGACGGGAGGTCACAACGAGAACCTTGGCAGGATCATACTGAGAAAGGAACTTTGCTGCGAGCTTGATCCGCTCGTCAGTCTCCCTGATGTCCAGAATGTAGAGCCCATCACCGCGGACGCGGTAGATGAAGTTCTTCATATCGCTGCTCTTCTGCTGTGTTCCAATGTGTACACCGGCCGCCAGGTACTCCTCAACAGAGACAAGGGGCTCGTTCAGTTCAATCTCCATCTCATTTCCGTTCATATCATGTTCTCCTCTATCCGAATGAGTTCATTCAGTTTTTCTGTTCGTTCTCCGCCGACAACACCGGTCTTGATGAATACGCACCCGAACGCACATCCCAGATGGGCGATGGTAGTATCCCCGGTCTCCCCGGAGCGGTGGCTCATAACGGTCTCCATGCCGAACTTTCTGGCGAGTGATATCGCCTCAAAAGTATCGGTCAGGGTTCCGATCTGGTTCGGCTTGATGAGCACACAATTTGCCGAACCTTCTTCTATCCCCTTCTCTATCCGGGAAGGGTTGGTGACGAAGAGATCATCACCGCAGATGAGGCATGCACTTCCCATCTGCTCGGTAAGGGTGGCGAAAGATTCGAAGTCCTCCTCATAAAGGGGATCCTCAACATATACAAGTCCGAACTCGTCGATGAGCTCGGCAACATAGTTGATCTGCTCCTCGGCTGTTCTGACAAGGCCACCCCTGTATTCGTAGAGCTCGGTTCCCGGGTTGTGGAACTGACTTGCAGCCACATCAACACCGGTGCTCAGGGCAAACCCGACTTCATCAGATACCTGGCCGACTGCTTCAGTAACAACCTCGAAGGCGTCCTGATCTGATATTGCCGGTGCCCATGCTCCTTCATCGCCCTTTCCGCAGAATATTCCCCGCTTCTGCAGGAGTTCCTTCACCACCGCGTGAGCACGTGCATTTGCATAGACACCATCCCTGATGCTGGAGCATCCGGTAGGAACAACCAGAAACTCCTGTATCTCGGTAGCACCGGTTGCATGAGCTCCGCCCCCGATCACATTCCCTAACGGGAGGGGGGCAGAAGATACAAACGATCCTCCGAGATGTCTCCAGAGTGGTATCTTCAGGGCTGCCGCAGCAGCCTTGGCGTTTGCCATTGAGAGGGCGACCGCCACATTCGCACCTATCCCTGCAAAGTTATCAGTCCCATCCACCTCACGCAGAAGGGCATCAAACCCAATCTGATCGGCTGAATCCAGACCGAGCAGGTAAGGGATCACCTGAGAGCGTGCATCTCCTACTGCCGCTGTCGCTTCTTTGACTGCTGCTTCGTGGGCACCAGTACTGGCACCCCCCGGAGCTGCTGCTCTGCCAAATCCGTTCTCTACAGATATATCTGCTTCAACAGTTTTGCGACCGCGGGAGTCGAGTATGACTCTCAGATCAACGGCACGTATGGTGGTCATCCTGATCAGTTCTTATCTCCGCTTGACCGTGATGGGGATGACACCTTTGTCAAACTCCTCCATCGCGAGGTAGAGCGGATCTATGGTCGTGCTCGTGATGAGAATGGGAGCGCCCATCGAGATCTGTAACGCCCGGGCACCGACAATGCGGGCCTTTTCATAGCGTGTATAGTTCTGCATCCGAATCCTCAAGAATTAGTCAACACAAGAATGGGGTCGCTGAGATTTGAACTCAGGTCAGAGCGTCCCGAACGCCCTAGGATGGTCCAGGCTACCCTACGACCCCTCATTGATAAGGATTGAGTTCATCAATAATCTCCTTGTGCGTGAGCAACATACGCCGGCAACAATACCGATCCATTTTGAGATCGTCGAGGATCTTTTTAGGATCCTCGCCAGCATCTCGGCGGCGCTTATATTCCTCATATGCAGTGGAGATTACTTTACCACAAGTGAAACAGCGAACCGGTATCATATGATTGCACCACTAATGTAAGCTGTCTTTGTAATAAAGATCACCGGTATGACTTCTGGAATTTTGCGCGTGCCCCACTACCATGTGGTTTCTTAGCTTCCTTCTGACGGGAATCGTTCACCAACAGGCTGCGGTCATATGCAAGATATACATCCTTCATCTTGGGGTCGCTGTGCCACTGGACAATGCCACGGGCAAGTGCAGTCCGGGCGGCTTCTGCCTGACCCATAACTCCACCACCGCGAACTTTGATAGCGACATCAACGCCCTCAAGCGCGGTCGGAACCAGCTGGAGCGGCTCTAATATCTTCATCCGCACAAGTTCATTGGAAAAGGCATCGATAATCAGGGAGTTAACCCTGACAACACCCTTTCCGGGTCTGAAAGTTGCACGGGCGATCGCCGTCTTCCTCTTACCACTCGTGTTGATCACTTTTGCCATATTCATCCCTCCTTCAGAACTTTGCTCCAAGGAAACTGCTGACAGTTCCAAGGGTTACACATGCAGGTGTGTTCAGGCGGGTCTTGTGTGCGTCTGACAGCTTCTCTGCTGCGATCCCGTCGAGTTCACAGGGAACGCCGACGTAGATCTTGATCCGCTTCATCGCCTCAACACCACGCATCTTCTTGTACGGGACCATCCCACGGATAGTCCGCTTGAGGATGTGATCCGGCCTGCGTGGGAAGAATGGACCACCTTCACGGGATCCGCGTTCCCTCTTGTGCTTGTAGTTGCCAAGAACACGGGCACGGCTTCCGGAGATCACTGCCTTCTCTGCATTGATGACTGCGATCTCTTCACCGGCAAGTGCACGCTTTGCAACCACGCTGGATAGTCTGCCTACAAGCAGCCCGTCTCCATCGATTACCGTTACCATCTGATACTCACCTCAGAATCCTTACGTGGCTGCCTTTGGGGTTCTGTGCGAGGAGCTGCTCGATGCTGAGGCATTCTCCCTGCTTCCCGGCGATCTTGTCTTCAGCCGCTTCTGAAAAGTTCAGTGCTGCGACTGTGACCCGGCATTCCAGAAGACCACTGCCAAGTACCTTTCCAGGAACCAGCAGAGTCTCGCCATCCTTGGCATACCGGTTGATCTTGCTCACGTTCACTTCTGCGTAGTTGTTGCTCGACTTCTCAAGTCTGATCGCAATGTCGCGCCAGATCTGCACCTCATTCTCACTCGACGTCTTCTTCAGGAGCCTGATGAGTTCGGTGAGGCGCGGATTGGACTTATCATATCTTTTGCTCATGGTCCGTTACCCCCTGATTTCACTGAGCGCTTCGAGGAGTCCGTCTGATTGATTCTTCAGAAACAGCAGCCCCTGGTTGAGGATCTCTCGTGCAGGAAGTGAACCATCACCCTCCATCGAGAAGATAAACCGCTTCTCATCCATGAGAATATGGATGGCCGGTTCATCGCCGATCCCGCTGTTCAGGCAGGCCTGCTCACAGAGCCGGCAGAGTGAGCATTGTATATCGCCACCCTCCTTGACTGTGATCTTGCCGCCTTTGACCTCCAGGATATTCTTGGGACAGACCTCTACACACAATCCGCATCCGTCACATGTTTTTTCAGGACTGATGATCGGATAGTTCTTGTATCCACAGACCGTTACCGGCTGCCACTTTGAGTGTTCAAAGCCGCGGTTCAGGATTGCATATACTTCAATTACGACCTTCTGGTTCTTCTCGAGCTTGACAATTGGAATATTGTCTGCTGCAGGATGAACTGCAGGATCCTGTGAGATGAGATCCGAAGATAGGACCATTCGTGGCCCTTCCACACTCATCGTCAGGGTGACCGTGCACTGGGAACAGCCCTTGCCTTCGCAGGAGCATGTATCCCGAGGTACGTAACTCTTCAGATCTGTGGTGAGTGGTATGAGTCCGATCCGGTGTGCAAGCATCTCGTCAAAGAGTGCGCTCGTGTTGTCATAGATCTTGAGATCTTCGACCGCGAACGTCATGACTTCGCTCTGCATTCCCCGGCGGAGTGCATTTGCAAATGCAATATGCGATTCACTCAGCACAAACGAGGTGCTGTTGTCCTCAAGGCTGCTGAATTCGATCTTCATCAGACCCGACGCCCTCTCTTCCCGCCCTTTGCTCTGCAGGAGTCGTGTGGTACTGGCGTGACATCTTCAATGAGTCCGATACGAACACCTGCACGGGCAAGAGCACGGATTGCTGCCTGGGCACCTGGCCCTGGTGAGCGTTGCTTTCCTCGTCCGGGTGCACGAACCTTTACATGAAGTCCGACAAGCCCTTTTTCCTTGGCTGCCTGGGCAACATTCTGCGCCATCTGCATTGCAGCGTATGGAGAACTCTCATTACGTGCCTGCTTGACGACCATACCACCACTGCTCTTGGTGATGGTCTCTGCGCCGGTCTGATCGGTGACGGTGATGATGGTGTTGTTAAAGGAGGCGTAGATGTGTGCAACGCCCCACTTTTCCTTCCCTTCAGCCATATTTATCTCCCTACCTTGGCGATACGCTGTCTCTCTCCGTGAATGTCACTGACCAGCGGTGAAGATCCTGCATACGAGATAAGGTCCTGTTCAGCTGCGCTGACGGTGTATCCCGGAATGGTCACTCTTCTGCCGTTGATGGAGATGTGTCCATGCGTAATGAACTGACGGGCCTGTTTCGGAGAGCGGGCAAAGCCGCGGCGGTAGACCTGGCTCTGAAGCCTGCGGTCGAGTTGCTGCTCAACACGGACAGAGAGCACATCGTCGATACCTGCATTCTCACCAAGAATGCCGATACGGTTCAGATGCCCGGTAAGTTCGGACTTCTTCCGCTCGACGATCTCCTGACCTGCACCGCCAGACTGCAGTGCGATGATCTCACGGGCAGCCTTTCGGTACCGCCGGAGCGCACCCTTAGCGATCCAGACTTCCCGCTTGTTACGCAGACCATACTCAATCACCAGTTTGGTCTCTTCCTCGATACGGGAGAGCTCAAACGGGCGTTTGGGAGTCTGGTACTGTTTATGGTTCTTTCCTGGATATCCCATGATTCACCCTCACGTAGTTTTTCTCTTCACACCAACGATCAGACCGGTTCTGCCGGTAGACTTGGTGCGCTGACCACGGACCTTCTGTCCGGTCTCGTGTCTGATTCCACGGTATGCACGAATCTTCTTGAGAATGTTGATGTCGTCCTCGTTGATGAGGGCAAGATCAGTTCCAAGAATATGCTTCGGGGTACCGGTGTAGACATCCTTTGGCCGGTTGGTCATCCATACAGGAATGCGGTCTGCATAGGTGTTGACAACCTCACGAATCCGGTCAACTGACGCTTCATCAAGTTTTCCCATAAGTTCGTGCTTGGGGACCTCAGCCGCCTTCGCAATAATCTGGGCGGCATGTCTGCCAACCCCTTTGATACCTGTCAGTGCTACAATGACTGATTTAGTACCGTCGAGGTCAGTGTTGAGAACCCTGACGAAATAATTAATCTCCTGATCTTCCTGAGCCATGCAATGCCTCGCTTTATGAGAAAGCGCCTGCGTGTCAAGCGTTGAGGGAGGGATTTGAACCCCCGAGTCCCAAGGGACACAGGGTTAGCAACCCTGCGCCATACCTGGCTTGGCTACCTCAACAATCAAATTCGCATCTGTGTAGACACTCGCAACAGAATCTCTGTTGCTACAGGAATTGTGCTTACCAATGTGGTAAGGATTCAGATATAAGAGTTATGATATTTCAGGCAATAATTGCAGTGATGAATTCTGAATTCACAAAATCCGGGATAGTTATCCTGATTTTTTTGCTGCACGTACTGCACCAGAACCGATGAGCGCAGAGGTTACCAGCGGAAGGGCTATGGTCGCATCACAGAAGCACTGCACGTTTGTACAGGTGCATGACTCCTTCCCCCATGACATCGCCTCTTCAAACGTGCATCCCGAAAGCCCGCCAAAGTGTGGTGTGTCGGTTGTGTACTGGATCGCATAGTCATGCCCGCTGCAGTCACTCTTGTGAATCGATGCGATGACCTGGGTCTGCTGGATAAAGTTCTTGGGAACACCGCCTCCAATGTAGACAACACCGGTCTTTGCTGTCTTCTCGACAAACGTAGTTATCTCATCTGCATCCCTGATCTGGTCCACGATGATCGGGATCCCCTGCCGCCGTGCAATCACAAGCCCAATCCCAATAGATGAGTCACTCAGTGCAGGTATGAAGATTGGAACATTGGATGCAGCACAGGTGGCAGTCAGAGACCTGCCTTTAGGATAGGTATCGATAAGCCACTCTCCAAGAGTTCTGATAAACGAGGCTGATGATCCCTCAAACCCACCGTGGGATCGTGCAAACTCTGCGATGATATTGTCAACCTTTCTGAACTGCTCTTCGTACGCAAATACATCGTAGATCCGATCGATCCCCTTCTCAAAGAGTTCGATGTCATCCACATGGTGGTGGCCGATGTAATGCCTGACTCCGCAGTGTTCACAGATATCATGGAAGATGTTTGCACCGGTGGACACTATTGCGTCTACATATCGTCTGCTGACCAGCTCGATGAGACATTCCTGCATCCCCGCCGGAATCATTGCACCGGACAGACCGAGCAGAATACCAACCTGTGGATCCTTCAGCATCTCCTTCCAGACAGCCACCGATTCGCCAAGTTTTCTCCCCTGAAATCCGGTCCTGCTCATGGCATCGAGCAGGGTGGCAACATCAGAGACAGGCTTCACAGGAGTTGTTGGATCCAGCATCATTGGATAGCGTAGGAAATATGCGGATATATAGTATAATGGAACGCGTTTATGAAACAAGAGCAACTGCTTTCAACATTACTATACAGATCTGCATCTACGATCTGTTCACTATCTGTCTTTATGAAACAGTTAAAAAAAATCAGAGTGCCTGGATAAGGGACTGACGGGTCACGATACCGACGATCTTTCCCTTCTCTGTTACCGGCACACTGCTGAAATTCTTGGTACACATGAGATCGACGACCTTGCTGACCGGCGATCCCATCTCTATGCTCTGCACTGATGCGGTCATAATATCCTGCACGAGGATGTTGCGGACCTGGTGCTCCTGGTGCCGGTCATCAACAGACTCGCGGAACTTCAGAACGGCGACAGCGACATCGGTCTCAGAGACGATACCAGACATCTTTCCGTCATTCATGACAATGAACCGGGAGATGTTCTCATCGATCATTCTCCTGCGAAGGTGGACCATCCTCTCACCGGCTTCGATGAACTGGGCACGCTCCATTACAGAAGCAAGATCCCCGTCAGGTATCATCTTACTGAGAATGTCACTTGAGTTGACCTGACCGATCAGGTTGTTATCAGAGTCATACACGACCGCGAGTTTGTACCGTTCCTGCAGGAGTGGAATGAGGACATCAACCTCCTGATCATCATAGATGAAGGTAAAATCATCATCGACCGTATTGGAAACGTGGATAGCAGTCGGTGACACTTCTGAGCTGTGCTTTGCACCGAGCTTCTCTACGATTTTGTGACGGGATATTGTACCGACCACTTCATCGTTGTGGACCACGATCAACGGGTCCATTCCGACATCGAGCATCTTATCCAGTGCATCGGTCACCGGTACTGACTTTGCAACAGTCACCGGTTTGGACATAACATCCCTGACAAGTATAGTATTGGTCATAAAACCACTTCTCCTATGATATCATCTCTGGTTATAATTCCTTTTAGTCCAACTTCATTCGTGATAATAAGGCTTGATATATGCCTTTCTGACATCTCACGAATTACATCTACGGTCCGCGCTGCCTCATCCATGGTTACCACCGGTGACCTCATCACATCGCCAGCCCGGAGTTTTTCGGACTGGGCACGTCCCTCCTGTGCAAACGTGAGATCACTCTCTGAGATGATGCCGCTTATCGCGCCTTCATCACCGGTCACCACAACTTTTCCACAACCAGACCGCATCAGATCGATCACATGATCGAGTGAATGTTCTTCTGTTACCTGCTGTACATCATGCATCACCCCGACTACCGGACGATCCAGATTCTTTACAAGCGGTGATCGAATCATATCAGACTTGGTCACCATCCCGAGAACCATTCCCTGGTCAGTTACCGGAAGTCCCGAGATCATATGGGTAACCATCAGCACCAGTGCATCATGGATGCTGCTACCCGGTGATATACTGATGGTATCCGTGGTCATAACCGACGAGACCGGTTCATTATCCGGAGATCGCCGCCGCCATGTCGGATCACGACTTCTGAGCCTGTATCCGATATCCTTCTTTGTGATGATCCCTGCTATCCTCTGCCCATCCATAACCAGAACCCTGGAGATATGATGTTTCAGCATCAGGTTTCTGGCATAAGAAACCGTGTCATCGGGGCGGCAGACCCGCACCGGTGAACTCATCAGATCTGATATCAGCATGGTCATCATCCATTCTGCTGTTCGGTCGACAAGGCCCGCACCAGATCAAACTCGGTCACAAGACCGGTCAGCCTGCTGTTCTCTATCACCGGAAGTGCACCGACGCCCTTCTCAAGCATCTTGCGGGCAGCCTCGGTGATCGTCTTGTCAGGCTCGATCGTGTACAGGTTCCCGTTCACCAGATCCCTGACAGGCTTTGACATCACCTCTGCCACGTGACCGGTAACAAGGCTCTCGAAGACTTTGCCAGAACCGATGTACCGCACGATGTCCGTGGCGGTGATGATCCCGAAGACGACGTCATTCTTTACTATCGGCAACCGTCTGAACTGGTGGCTGGTCATCACTTTGGTCACCATTGAGAGGGGACAGTCGGGCTCCTGCACAAGGAGTGAAGAGGTCATCACATCCTTGACCTTCATTGTACTGTATGTACGGCAGAGCAGTTTGAGCACATCCCGTTCGGTGACGATACCGGTGAGAACTCCTTCCTCATCAACGATGGGTATTCCGCCGATGCGGTCCTGAAGAATGATCTGGATCGCTTCGTTCAGGTTTGCATGGGGAGGCAGCGTTCTGACATCAGGCTTCATGATCCTGCTGACACTCTCGTTGATGGCAGCCAGGAAATTACCGTCATGCTTGACGTTGATGAGTTTGAACTTCTCACCACCACCAAGGAAATCCACCACGTCCCGTGCAGTCAGAATGCCTTTGAGACGATGAGTCCCTGGATCGACGATGGGCAGGCGGCGGACACCCCACTCAGTGAGGGTCTCGATGGCACCAATGATCCGCATCGTCTGCGGAGCCGAGATAACCTGTCTTGTTGCGATTGAGAGAACTGTACCTAGATCATTGTCATGTCTGGTGTGCATAATCGGTCTGATATTTGAGAAATGTGATCAACCATCCGTTACCTGCAGGCAGGTCCCGGTCTTTCTGAAAAACCGTGGGGATGGAGTTGTTCTGGTCAGAGGCGGTCTTCTTCGCTGCAGAAGGAGCAGATCAGAGACCCGTCAACATTTCGGAGGTCATCTGACATACGTCCACATCTGCTGCACATCCCTGAAGTGACATCTTTCGTCTGGTTGATGACAACAAGCTCACTCATGAGCTCGTTGATCTCAGTCGAGACAGCCACTATATCCCTGACACTCACAATCCCGATGACGATCCCTTTGTCATTGATAATCGGCAGACGGCGGACCCGGCTCTTGATCATAAGATGGGCCGCTTCCTCCACCGTTTTATCACCATGGAGCGTGATGAGCGGAGATGTCATAATCTCGTAGACATGAGCCTCACTCGGCCTGATGTCTTTTGCCACAACCTTACAGTTGAGATCCTGTTCAGTCACAATGCCGACGGCAACATTCTCCTTGAGTACGATACAGCTTCCGGAGGGATCTTTGTTGCACATCTTCCGTGCTGCATCTGCAACCGTTGCCCTATAATCGATGGTCTTCGGGTTCCTTCGCATGATGTCCCGCACGGCCACCTTGGTGTCGAGCTGGATCTTTTCATTTGCGTATGTCATGGCGTTCACCTCTGTGATACCCGGGCAGATGCATCCAATCAGTTAATCATCCGGTTCAGATATTAATCCATCGGTCCTGAAATTTTCAGAAAGGATAGGAAACCAGTTCAGAAGGATAACAACAATAATAATGCCTTCAGATCATATCCATACAGAAGCAACTCCGGATTTGCGGGAGTAATTGCCGCTTCTGCCGGTCAGGACGATACATATGGGACTGAGTCAGACCTTCTCCAAAATCCTTTCAAATCTCTTCCATAAGAAGACATCGCGGATTGGAATTTACGGGCCTCCAAATGCAGGAAAAACAACTCTGGCCAACCGGATTGCCAAAGAGTGGTCAACAGGAATTGAAGGCACGGTCAGCGAAGTTCCTCATGAAACCCGGAGAGCGCTCCGGGCAGAAAACATCACGATCACGGGATCAAACGGGAGAGCCATCACTATCGACATCGTTGACACTCCGGGAGTCACAACAAAGATCGACTACAACGAGTTCATCGAGTATGGAATAGCACGTGACGAAGCGATCGACCGTGCCCGGGAAGCAACCGAAGGAGTAGCAGAGGCGATGCACTGGCTCAGGGAGGACATCGATGGCGTGATCTACATGATGGATGCAACTGCCGATCCCTTTGCCCAGGTGAATATCATGATGGTCGGTATCATCGAGAGCAGGCATCTCCCTGTTGTGATCGCTGCAAACAAGACTGATCTCCCGGATGCTTCACCACAGCGGATCAAGACCGCCTTTCCCCAGCATCCGGTGGTCCCGATATCCTCACTCACCGGTACCAAAGTTGAAGATCTCTATGAAGAGATGATCAGGGCATTCCGGTGAGATCATGCAGGGTGTTCAAATCGATCTGATATCAGCAGAACGGCTCTCGCGGATGCCATCCATGGAGAAGATTCGTCTGATCCTTGACAAGGTCAGGGACGGGACTATCGTGATTCTTGAATCAGGGCTTTCACCAGAAGAGCAAAGTTCTCTAATCGAGATGACGATGCAGGAGATTTTGCCTGACGGATTCTCAGGGATCGAGATCGAGACCTATCCCTCAAAACAGAAGAGCGGGATGCTCTCACGGCTGGTCCGCGGGGAGAGCGAGTTCAGAAGGCTGACAGTGATCGGACCTGCCAACCAGCTCAGGATGATAAGGCGTGATCGGGACTTCATCAGTGCCTGGATCTCATCCCGGTGATCATGCCACATATCTGTCTCCGGTGTAAAACCCGCCTCGAAGCGGCCCCGGGTCTGGCACCCCGCTGTCCTGCGTGTGGGGGAACCAGGTTTGCTTTTGAATCCCCACGAAAGACAGAAGCAGTAATATCACCCCAGCCTGAACCTGTCATACCGCAGGAGCCTGAGAAAACCGAAGCAGACAGCCCTGTTGATACCAAACCGATCCCTGAAGAGAAAATTGAGCCGTTGGCGCCTGATTCGGTTGAGAGTATCCGGATTGTTGAACCGGGGAAGTATGATCTGAACCTGCTCAGACTTGCTGAGTCAGATGATCGTGTGATAAACCTGGGTAAGGACGGAAACTTCAGGCTTGATCTTCACTCGATGGTAAGACAACAGAAAAAACGTTGAGATACGGGCATGCCCGTTATGAGATATTGTCCACCGCGTACCCTTTGCTAGCGAGCAGATCGATAACCCGGTCACGATGATTTCCCTGCAGTTCAATTGAGCTCTCTTTCACAGTACCCCCACAGGCGAGTTTACTCTTCATGAACTTGGAGAGGTCTTCAAGATCGATGTCAGTCGGATCGAGCCCCTCGATCACAGTGACTTCTTTCCCGTAACGACGTTTGTTGACCTTTACGTTGATTCTCTGCTGCTCTTTTGCAACTTCTTCACAGATACACAGCTCTTTTGGTAGCCCGCAAATGGAGCAAATACCACCATTCATTACTATACCATCTCCCGTTTTGTTATTAAAGCCTTTTTACTGTCCGGTATCAGATCAAAACCATTTATAACGGAGATAGAAAAAATCGGGTCATGGGAGATTATTAACCAGTCCATCCAACGTAAGAGTCATGTCAATTATGGTCCTCGGTACAGCATCCCACGTTGGGAAGAGTACCGTGGTAACCGCCATCTGCAGATCACTATACCGGCGTTCAATCAGTCATGCACCATACAAATCGCAGAACATGAGCCTGAACTCATATGTGACCCGCGACGGAGGTGAGATCGGGATAGCCCAGGCGATGCAGGCGATGGCTGCCGGCCTTGAGCCTGAGATCGCGATGAACCCGATCCTGCTCAAACCCAAAGGTGATCAGACCTCTCAGATCGTGCTCATGGGAAGACCATACCGCGATGTCAAGGCCTCATCATATTACCAGGAGACCGATCAGCTTCTCAAGACAGCGATGGAGGCTGCAAAACTCCTGCTTGACCAGTACGGACACCTGGTCATCGAAGGGGCCGGGGGTGCAGCCGAAGTGAACCTCTACTCCCGCGACATAGCCAATATCCGCCTCGCCAGGCTGCTCAGATACCCGATCATTCTGGTCGCAGATATCGAACGCGGGGGTGTTTTTGCACAGGTATACGGCACTATCTCTCTTCTTCCGGAGGATATCAGACCACTTGTATGTGGTATCATCATCAACAAGTTCAGGGGAGACCCGGCCCTCTTTGATGAAGGGATCACGATCATCGAGGAACTCTGCAAGATTCCGGTACTCGGGCTGGTTCCGGCAACTGACATTGCCATCCCGAGTGAAGATTCACTCTCCCTGAAGGATAAAAAAACCGTGACATCCCCGGTAAAAGTTGCCGTGATTCACCTCCCCAGGATCTCCAACTTCACCGACTTCGAACTGCTTGAGCGTCATGCCTCGGTCACGTATGTGCTCCCCGGTCACCAGCTTGACGGGTATGATGCAATCATCATTCCTGGGACAAAAAACACGGTCGAGGACCTGGAAGTTATCCAGGCATCAGGCACTGCTGACCAGATCAGAGTTGCACGAAAGAGAGGAGTTCCAGTTATCGGAATCTGTGGCGGATACCAGATGCTCTGCAGCAAAATCATCGACTCAGGAGTGGAGTCGTACGAAGGTGAGTATGAGGGAATCGGACTCATCGATGGAACAACCAGATTTACCGGGTATGAGAAGATTACCACCCAGGTAACCCGGTGCTCATCAGGAGTCGGCCCTATCCTCTCCAGGATATCGGAGGTGAGTGGATATGAGATTCACATGGGAGATACTGATCATCCGGGAATCCATGGAGCATTCCAGGATGAGGGAGCAGTCTCTGATGACGGGCTTGTGATCGGAACCTACATGCATGGACTGTTCACGAACCCTTCAGCAGTCAAGGCTCTGGTCTCATATCTCTATGAACAGAAAGGAGAATCATGGAGCCCGCGTGATGAAGAGGAAGATCCCTTTGATGTACTGGCTGATCATTTTGAAAGATACGTCAGGATTGAAGAGATCCTGAAGCATTTCAGATAAATTATGCATGAAAAAGTCCTTTTCATCGGTCCTACCTGGGGCCCCCAACGGGGCACCGTTGAGGTTTTAAATAAAACAGTGAATCGGGAGTCCAACAACTACCCGATTATGTTCATGATGCTGCGAAATCCCTCTGACGAGAGATCATCACAGATGACCGCCTCGACTTTTGCAAGGTCCACCTCCTCAGTCTTTCGCTGAAGAGTACAGTACGCACGGGCAGGCGAGGGTACTTCTCTTCCCGCAACCCTGAACCTGACCGAATGGGCACAGAACCGACAGTGATCGAGATCCTCTCTCTTTACAGGGAGGCAGTCAACATACCCTTTCACAACCGGGAGGTCCCGGACAGGGTGGCTCATGTTTCACCATCCAAAAGCCCTGCCACGATGATCTCTCCGCCTGACAACTCTTTCATCTCGTCGCTTACGATGGTAGCTGCCTTCTCTTTTTCACGCTTCAGATGATGTACACGACCTTCCAGTTTCCCGGCCTCATCATCTCCATGCTTTATCTCACGCTCAAGATCAAGGATCGCGGTCTCAAATGAGTAGTGGGTCCCCGCTGCCGGATGAGTAGCGATTGCTTCTCTATCATGCTGACATTTTTCTTCAACACCATGCCATGATTCAACTGCTCCCATCATCTGATCCATATAGGAATCTGCGTTCACATACAGGGACTTCTCAAATGAGTTCTTGAGCGGGATCGCCTCACTCTCTATGGATCTGAAGATCTCCCCTGCCGTGGATCTGATCAGTCTGGTAAACTCAGGATCTGCATAATGCTGGAGCACGGCCTCCTGAATCAGCCGATCTAATAGTTTCTCCTCGTCCTTCTTTCGTTCATCCTGCACTATCCGGAGTGCCCGTCGCCATATCGGAAGGGCCGTTCTCACAAGGGCATCAAGTGCTTCAAAGAGTTCAAGGCATTTCTGTTTCTTTTCCTCAAGCGCCACCTGTGAAGCAGTGTACTCGTTGTACTCAGGGCTTGTTGCATGGAGATCCCGATCATGGGAGAGTTGTTCCTTCTGCTTAACAAGGTCGTTGCGTTTCTCATCCATCTCTCTTCTGATTGCAGCAACTTCGGCAAGTTCGTCCTCGGCGTCTTTGACAAGTCTCATCCCCTCCCTGACAGCATCGATACGTGCAAGCCTGGTTCGGGAGTTTTTTATCGCCTCGGTAAGGAGGTTGAGTTCCTTTCCAATCTGATCCATCAGTTGTCTGAAGACCTTCACCTCATCACCGTAGAGATGGTGAAGGTACCTGCCCGGGCCCTTGTATGCCTTGAAGCAGCTGTTGATCATCTCGGCTACCTGCTGATAGTAAGCCTCGTCCTCATCAGAGAACTCGAGATCAAGGGCATCCTCTACCTTGTGTTTGAACTGCGGGAGGTTGTGCCTGTTCACCTGCTCAACCTTCGGGTGCATAGGCTCCATAGCCGAATCCTCAGCCCCGAACTCTGCCAGAAGCTCGAGAATATCCTGTCTTGCCTTCTCGATGATCTCACGTGAGTCGTTGAACTGTTCAGAACGTAGACTGATACAGGTCTGCTCCTCTGCATCAAGCCATGCGGGAAGATCAGCAAGGGTCGTCGCGTTGGCTTTCGACTCTGTATTTTTTGATCGGAATAATTCGGTTATTCGTTTAAACATGGTCAGCTCCTGATAAATTCTAGAATGAGGGATCGCCATCGCTTCGATCGAGATCCCTGATGCGATCAATCCCATCTACCTCAGTGATCACATCAACAACTACCCGGGGAACAAGATCTTCCCACACCTCGCCGGCCCGCATCCTCTCCCTGATAGAGGTTCCTGAGTGGGATTCACGTTTGAACATTTCAGGGGAACAGACAGGAATTCCTGCCTCTGAAAAGAGCCGTATCACCAGCGGGTTGCTCGTGTACACGGTATCAAAAGGAGGGGTCATGGAGGTAATATGAGCAACCCAGAGAGCATTGCGCTTGATATCTTCTATTGGAATGACATAGAATGGCCGGCTCAGGCCTTCAAGTGCCCGTGTGATCATCAGCACCCGCTCACCAGCTGTGAACGGATTCTCAAGGTCATGGCTGAGCTGGGCACTTCCGATTCCGATGATCAGTTCATCAGCTTCCTTGATGATGCGGTCGATGACGGTCAGGTGGCCGTTATGAAATGGCTGAAACCTGCCGATGTAGAATGCACGTTTCACGAACTTCTCCCTGCAACCATGGTTGCTATCCTTGCTGCAAACGCACCGGCAACAAACCCGGCATCAATATTTACGACAGTCAGCACAGAGCAGGACTGGAGCATACTGGCAAGGGCAGCCTCTCCCTTTCCCATGTACCCATACCCGGTTGAGACCGGAACGCCGATCACCGGCTGATCCATAAGACCGGCAACCACAGCCGGAAGCGTCCCCTCCCTGCCTGCAGCCACAACAAAGGCATGACAGTCCTTCATCTCTTCGAGCACGGGAAAGAGCCGGTGCAGTCCGGCAACACCGACATCATAAGATGTGCGGACTTTGCATCCCATCTCCTCTGCTATGACCCGTGCCTCTTCTGCAACCCTGATATCAGATGTTCCCGCTGTGATTATCCCGATGATGCCACCCGTGTCAGCCATCCTTGGTGCACCGGCCAGAACCATCACCCGCCCTTCAGGTGAGTATTCATATGAGATACCGAGTTGCCTGGTGATCTCCTGCAGGGTCGGGAGAGTCACGGGATCTATTCTGGTGATGACGCATCTACCTGCCCTGCGTGTATAACCTTCTGCAATGGCAAACAGATGTACAGGATCCTTGCCCTCTGCAAGCACCACTTCAGGAATACCGCACCGGCCCGCCCGCTCAAGATCCAGATGTGCTATCGACCCGATATGGCCAGCACTTCTGCTCTGGATCTCCTTTTCAGCCTCATCAGGGGATAAAACCCCACTTCTGACACGCTCCAGAAGATCCCGCAGATCACCATCCGGCTCCATATAAGATAGTAAGATATGAGTCAAAGATTACATAATAGGTTCATTGTGGTGAGTTATCTCTTCTATATCGCCATCTTCGGTGCAGCCACAGGTCTCTTTCTCTGGCTGCGTGATATCAGAATTTATATGAGGACCGGTCTTGCCGGATACCGGGGAGCGGCACGAATGGGAGTATTACACACCGCGATCACAACCGCAGGGGCAGGAGAGATTCTGCTCTTTCCGTCTGTCGATATTCTGGGTATAGGTATCGTCCTGCTCGGGCTCTGGCTTCAGGGACAACAGAAACGGGAACAGGTCTTTTCCACTGAACCGGTACTTGACCGGGCACTTGGAAAAGCACCAGCGAGACGGTAGTTACAGAGGGTACACATGCTGAGCAGACCACGAGGAACACGAGATATGCTCCCTGATGAGATGGAGCAGCGCAGGGAGATCGAGGCACGGATGCGGGCAAAAGCCCGGACCTGGGGGTACCGCGAAGTATCAACACCAACCTTTGAGGAACTTGAACTCTTCACGATCCGCTCTGGCGAAGGGATCATCGATGAGATGTATGTCTTCGAGGACAAGGGTGGCAGGTCCCTCGCTCTCAGGCCTGAACTCACGGCACCCGTGCTCAGGACCTTTGTCAATGAAGGACGATCCCTGACAAAACCGATCAAGTGGAGTTACTATGCAGACTGTTACCGGTATGAACGCCCGCAGAAAGGGCGGTACCGGCAGTTCTGGCAGTTCGGGATCGAACTGATCGGGGCAGACTCGGCGATGGCTGATGCTGAGGTGATGATGGTTGCCGATGAACTGCTCAGGACTGCGGGTGTGACCTTTGTCATGAAGATCGGGCATCTTTCCTTTATGCGGACACTTCTGAAAGATCTTCCTGCCGAAGATCAGAAGAAGGTCAGATCGTTCCTTGACAAGCGTGACACCGATGCAGCTTCAGCGTTTCTCTCTGAAACCGGAAGAGAGAATCTTGCAGCCCCACTGCAGCAGCTCATCAGTGCCCGGACACTCGACGAGGTCTTTGCCATCATCGGCGAGATCCCGGAAGCAGACCGGATCAGGGAGACCTTCAGGATACTGGACAGCCAGGGAATCCAGTATGAGATCAATCCTGCCATCGCCCGTGGCCTTGATTACTACACAGGAGTTGTCTTTGAATGCTTTGCAGAGGGTCTTGGAGCAGAGAACCAGATCCTCGGAGGTGGGGCATACCGGCTTGCCCATCTCTTTGGTGGTGATGACACCCCGTCAGTCGGGTTTGCGATAGGATTTGACCGGGTTATGGTTGCCCTCGGAGAGCAGATCTGGATGCCGTTCCAGCCGCAGGTGATTGTGATCTTTACACCAGAAGCAAGGGAGCGGGCTCTTACTGTTGCACGGGAACTGCGGAGTAGCGGGATCATCTGCGGTATCGACCTAATGGGAAGAGGATTTTCGGCACAGATGAAAAATGCTGGTAAGAGTGCTGATTATGTGGTCATCATCGGCGAGGAGGAGATTAGATCAGGCATGGCAACCCTGAAGAATATGAAAGGAGGAGAACAGCAGACCCTTCCGCTTGCTGATGTGATCACCTCACTGATTACACAATAATTATCGAAGAATTGTACCGCTGCACGAGTACTGACACTACAAAAACTATCCAGACCCGATGGCACGAAAAAAAGAGACCGGACCTATGCAGGCAGAACTTCCGGCTGAAACCCTTGCAGACGAACTGGCGCGCCAGCAGCGGAGCATCAGTGTCGCCGAGTTTTTTGAGAAGAACAAACACCTTCTCGGATTTGATTCCCCGGTTAGGGGGATCATCACCACAGTCAAGGAGGCGATAGACAACGCCCTTGATGCATGCGAGGAGGCAGGAGTGCTTCCTGACATCTACCTTGGTATCTTCAGAATGCAGGAGGATGTCTTCAAGGTCGTGGTCGAAGACAACGGTCCGGGAATAGTTCCTGAAAATATCCCGTTTGTCTTTGGGAAACTCCTCTACGGATCCCGGTTCCACCAGATCCGCCAGTCACGTGGGCAGCAGGGTATCGGAATTTCAGCAGCAGTCCTCTACGCCCAGCTCACAACCGGTACACCGACACTTGTCATCTCCCGGTGCGGTGCTGACCGGGGAGCATTCAGGATGCTCATCCAGATCAAGACCGAGACGAATGAGCCTGAGATCCTCTCAGGCGAAGAGATAACCTGGGACCGGACTCACGGTACCAGGATCGAGATCGAGTTCAAAAGCAGCCTGACTGCACGTAAAAGGCTCATCGAATACCTCAGGTATACCTCGGTCGTGAACCCGCACTGCAGGATCAGGGTCGATCTCGACGGGGAGACGATGACGTTTGATCGTGCAAGTGAGGAACCTATCATCCCTCCAAAAGCGATCAAGCCTCATCCTCACGGTGTCGAACTTGGCGAACTCAAACGGATGACAACAGCATCCAAAGAACCACTCAGGACATTCCTGATCGAAGGATTCAGCAGGGTCGGTGAGAAGACAGCGACCGAGATTCTGGACGGAGCAGGGATGAAAGATGACCGGGATGCTTCTTCTCTCAATACAAAAGAACTCGGAACCCTCTTGGCAGCCATGCAGAGTGCGAATGTGCCACCGCCACCGGCACAGCAGTGCCTCTCCCCGATAGGAGAGGATCTCATCAGACAGGGGCTTGAGAAGGAGTTTCAACTTGACTACATCTCGGCACGGACAAGGCCGGCTGCGGTGTACCATGGACATCCGTTTATCGTTGAGGCCGCACTCGGTTGGGGTGGCAAACTCGAAGCAGAAGGCACTGCCAGGATCATGCGGTTTGCAAACCGCGTTCCGCTTATGTACCAACAGGGAGCCTGTGCAGTCACCGGTTGTATCAATGGGGTGAACTGGAAGACCTACGGCATCAGCCAGCAGGGACTCCCCACCGGGCCGCTGATCATCCTCGTACATGTGGCCTCGACCAACGTCCCGTTCACGAGCGAGAGCAAGGATGCAGTCGCTTCCATCCCGGAGATCGAGCGGGAGGTAACCCTTGCACTTCAGGATCTCGGACGTGATCTCAAGACATTTATCCAGCGTCGTGACCGGAGCAGACAGAGTGAGGAGCGGGCACGGGCAATCTGTTCGATCATTCCGGATATTGCAACAAAAGTTGCAGAGACTCTTGAACTGCCTGTCCCTGACACCTCGCCGATCGAGGGTCAGATCATGCGGCGGCTGGTTGCCAAGAAGAGAACAACAGACGGGATCGTCTCGATACTGGTGAGCAATTATACTGCCCACGCAGTTGACATCTCACTCTACGCCATCACACAGGACGATCCGCAGAAAGCTGACAAACCACCAGTCTTTGTTGAGAAAGTAGGAGAGGACTACTCGGCAGTCTGGCAACTCCGCATCGCCCCTTCAGAGACCTGGATAACAGAGTATCCGGGAACTGGCAGGGGAAGTATCGACATCAGGGGGATAGACGAGAAGAAGAAGGTGGTGGTGGATCTTGATCGATAAGGAAGCCAGAAAGAAAGAGACATTGGATAAACTACTGGGAATTCCAAGGCAGTGGTACTCCCAGATGTCCAGAGGAGATCTCCCGTCCATCACGATGCCGACCCGGACCAAGAAGAACATCGAGTACGACGAGGATATTGACGCATGGAAATACGGCGACAGAGAGAGGCTCCGCGAGGCAGGCAGCGAGAAGAGTGCTCTGCATATCCTCAAGATGGCATACGTGATCTGGTTCATCAGGCACCAGATCGTGGAGAGTCGCTCATCCACCTTAAGAGAACTGTATTACATCTCTGAGGGCTGGAAGAGGGCAAAGTTTGCAGCCCAGAACGACTCCAACCTTCTTATCGAGGACCTGGAGATCCTCACCGATGTCCAGCGTGAGCAGTTCAACCTCAGGCCGGAAGAGAGTGGGGCGAGTGTCTTCGGCCCTCTCAGGATCAGGGAAGAGACCCGCCGTGGCCCAAAAGAGATCCACTGCGGCAACGATGTCGGTGAGACCGGGTACCAGATTCCAACAAACGTGGAGAAACTGGATCTCGTGGACCATGACGCCAGGATGGTCATCGCGATAGAGACCGGTGGCATGTATGCCCGTCTTATCGAGAACGGGTTTGATGAGAAGTACGACGCCATCCTTGTCCATCTCAAGGGCCAGCCTGCCAGATCCACCCGCAGGATGCTCAACAGACTTGCCAAAGAGTTCGAACTCCCGGTTACGGTCTTCACCGATGGTGACCCGTGGTCATACCGAATCTACGCCTCTGTTGCATATGGCTCGATCAAGAGTGCACACATTTCAGATATCCTTGCGACACCATCCGCCAGGTTCATCGGGGTGCAGCCGACTGACATCAGGGATTATGATCTCCCGTCTGACAAACTCACAGATCAGGACATCGGCGCTCTCAGGGCAGAACAGACAGATCCACGGTTTGCATCAGACTACTGGCGTGAACAGATCAATCTCCAGCTCTCTTTGAACCTGAAGTCAGAACAACAGGCATTTGCTGCCCGTGGACTTGACTTCGTCACGGATGAGTACCTGCCGGCAAGGCTTGCAGAGATGGGTGTCCTGAAACGGTAGTAGGATCAGGGATCGATCGAACACGAGATTAAGGATCGGAGAGAAGAGGTATCATGGATATTTTCAGCATGCCTGCGGTCATGCTCCCTCTTGCTGTTAACGCCCTGGCTCTTATTATTACCCTCATCTACGGATGCTGGGAGGACATCAAGGAACGTGCAGTTCCGGTTGTGATGTGGTACCCTGCAGTTGCAATCGGGATTCCCATGCTTTTCTGGTTCTGGTACTCAGTGGCAGAAGCAGGTGATCTGCGCATGATGATGCCACTTATCCCACTCATCCTCTTCTTTGTGGTTGCCTTCTACCTCTTCACCAGATTCAACCTGATGGGAATGGCGGACACAAAGGCACTGATACTCATCACCGTTCTCATCCCGTGTTTCCCATTCGTTCCCGTAACCGGGTACCCGGTCTTCGGGTTTCCTCCATATGTATTCCTCCCATTCAGTGTCCTCTTCAATGCGGTTGTCATCAATCTCATCCTCCCGGTTGTATTCTTCGTGATGAACATGATCAGGGGGAACCGTGCACCGCTGGCCTATCTCTTTCTCGGGTTCCCGGTGCAGGGATCAACAATCGAGGATCAGTTCGGGATTGTTATGGAGGAGTTCACCGAGGTGAACGGGGAACTTCAGAGGAAATTCATAGGCGTAAGAGTTGCTATTAAGGATCTTGTCTCAGGCGGAAAGCGGGTGTACACCAAGTCACTTAAGGAGCACCCCGAAAAGTACCGTAAAGAACTTGCATTGTACAGGAAGGCAGGGACTGTCTGGATCAGTTACGGCGTGCCGTTCCTGATTCCGATCACAGGCGGACTCATCTCTGCTCTCTTCCTTGGCGATCTCTTCGGGTTTCTTGTCAGGCTGGTTGTCTCATGAGCAGCGGACCAAATCAGATAGCACTCAGCTTTGATAAGCAGGACCTGATCCCGGTGATCACCCAGGACCGGGAGACAAAGGATATTCTCATGCTCGCCTATGCCAGCCGTGAAGCGATCGAACTTACACAGGAGACTGGATATGCCCACTATTACAGCAGATCGCGAAAGAAGATCTGGAAGAAGGGTGAGGAGTCAGGAAATCTCCAGCAGGTTCACGAGATCAGGGTTGACTGTGATGCTGACGCCCTGATCTATATAGTCTCACAGGAATGTGCGGCATGCCACACCGGACACTGGACCTGTTTTTACCGGACTATCAGCGGTAAAATTATAGCAGACCGCCTATTTGAGCCGGATAAGGTATATAATAAAAGCAATGAATGACCACGTTATAAGTGGTGAATATTTTTGAAATTGGTTCCAGATACTAGCGTCGTCATAGACGGTCGCATCACCACTCTCATCGATACAGGTGAATATAACGGAGCTCAAATAATAATACCGGAAGCAGTTGTTGCCGAGCTGGAGGCGCAGGCAAACCAGGGACGGGAGATCGGATTTTCAGGTCTGACCGAACTCCAGGAACTGTGCAAACTCGCCGAAAAGGGTATAATATCAATAGAGTTCTACGGAGAACGCCCGACACTTGAGCAGGTAAAACTTGCCAGTGGCGGTGAAATAGACTCACTTATCCGCAGGGTTGCCATAACCCACGGTGCACGATTTATCACAAGCGATGTTGTCCAGTCCGAGGTCGCTAAGGCCAAAGGCCTTGACGTGTTATACCTCAGGCCACAGGTCGAGGACTTCACTCCGCTTGCAATAGATCAGTTTTTTGATGAGTACACCATTGCGGTCTATCTGAAAGAGCGGGCCAAGCCGATGGTTCGTAAAGGAACCATCGGAAAGACAGAGACTTTCACAATCAGGGAGACTCTCTGTACTGAGTACGAACTCAGGTCGATGGCCCAGGAGATCCTGGAGCGTGCAAAACGCGATCCTGATGGATTCATCGAGATAGAAAAGCGTGGAGTGACTGTCGTCCAGATCGGGTCCATGCGGATATCGATTGCCCGTCGTCCCTTCTCTGACGGGATGGAGATCACTGCAGTCAGGCCTATCGTGGATCTCGCTCTTCAGGACTACAGCCAGGTAGAGGTCATCAAAAAACTGCTGATGAGCGAGAAGCCGGGAATTCTGATCACCGGAACACCGGGTTGCGGGAAGACCACCCTTGCCCAGGCAATTGCCACGTACCTTTCTGAATCGGGTTGCATCGTCAAGACGATGGAGCAGCCACGGGAGATGCAGGTCCCTGACCAGATCACCCAGTACACCGCACTTGACGGCAGCATGGTCAACACAGCAGATGTGATGCTCCTCGTCCGCCCTGATTTTGTCATCTTTGATGAACTCAGGAAGAACGATGACTTTGACGTCTTTGCTGATATGCGGTTAGCCGGCATCGGTATGATCGGCATCCTCCATGCAGTATCACCGCTTGAAGCACTGCAACGACTGGCATACAGGATAGACTTCTCTGCCCTCTCACAGGTCTTCGGAAGTCTCATCTACATGAAAGACGGGCATATCCAGCACATCTACTCAACCAGTTTCTCGATGAAGGTTCCGGAAGGGGCAGACAACGAGATGCATATCCGCCCGGTAACGACTCTTTCAGAGCTCCAGACAGGTGAGATCTCCTTTGAGATCTTCAAGTTCGGCACTGAGACTGTTGTGCTTCCGGTGGCTTCAATCGAGGAAGAGGAGGCCCCGGCATATGAGCCGCCACAGGAGACCGGCAAGGGTCTTGAGCCAGAGAAGGCGGTCGTCGCAGTACCCACAGTCCAGAGCCCCGAACCCCAGCAGTCTGAAGAGGAGAGTGACGACGAGGATGAGGAGAGTTCCACCTGGGAGGTCACCGAGAGAGATATCCAGCGGGAGATCGGCAGGTACTCAAACGGTGAGATCCTTGTTGAGATGCTCTCGGCAACCAAGGCTGTCGTATACATCGACGACCGCGATGTTCCTGCTGCAATCGGAAAAGGTGGCAAGAACATTGCTGCAATCGTGAACAAGGTCGGTGTCGGGATCGATATCAGACCTGCAAGCGAACTTGCAAAGAAAGCAAAAGTTGCAGCAGCTGCGGCTCCGGTTGAGAAAGAAGAACTGAACCTTGGCGAGGGACTGCAGGTCAGGATCGACAAGAAACAGCTCTCCATCATATCCCCTGGCAATACCGGCAAGATCGTGGACGTCTTTGCAGGAAGAGAGTATCTCTTCACAGCGACCGTCAATGACTCAGGCGAGATCCATCTCGCTAAGAACAGCACCATTGCCCAGGAGATGCTCCGCAGGTACAACGAAGGAGAGCCCATACGGCTCAAAACGGTCTGAAGGTGTTCGGGAGGATTTATTGTGACTCAGGAGACCAATAACCAGGAGACCGCAATCAGAGCCAGGTGGGAAGGGGCATTTGTCACAAAACCATCTGACAAGCAGAAGTTCTATCTCACCGTCGCTTATCCGTACCCGAGCGGTGCGATGCATGTCGGCCATGGCCGGACATATATCGTTCCCGATGTCATCGCCAGGTTCTGGAGGATGCGAGGTCGTGAAGTGCTGTATCCAATGGCATTCCACGTCACCGGTGCACCGGTTGTAGGGATATCAAAGCGGATTGCCCGGAAGGATGAGAAAGCAATCAAACTGTACAGGGATCTCTACAGGGTCCCGCAGAACGTGCTTGACTCATTCACCGATCCTCTCAACATCGTCAACCACTTCGCGAACGAGTACGAACGGGTGATGAAGCAGGCAGGACTCTCAATCGACTGGACACGACGGTTTACCACTGTTGAACCTACCTACAGCAAGTTCATCGAGTGGCAGTGGAAACACCTCAACGAGGCAGGTCATGTTGTCAAGGGTGCACACCCGGTCAGATACTGCCCGCAGGATGACAACCCTGTGGGAGACCACGATCTACTTGAAGGGGACAAGGCAGAGATTCAGAAGTTCATCCTGATCCTCTTCAAGTACGGAGATATCACCATCCCCTGTGCAACCCTCAGACCTGAAACCATTTATGGTGTCACCAACCTCTGGGTCAACCCGGATGTTGAGTACGTACGGGCTCAGGTAGACGGAAAGGAATGGATCCTCTCACGCGATGCGATGACCAAACTTGGTCTCCAGGATCACGAGGTAAAAGAACTCGGCGTGATCAAGGGATCAGAACTCGTCGACAAGACCGTGACCCATCCATTCTGTGGTGAGATTCCGATCCTTCCAGCCGTCTTCGTGGATCCCGACATGGCAACCGGGCTCGTGATGAGTGTTCCTGCCCATGCACCTTACGATTACATCGCTCTTCGTGACCTGCAGCAGAAAGGGAAGTACACCTCAATCAAACCGATCGGCCTTATCAAGGTCGACGGGTATGGTGAGTTCCCGGCTGTAGAGGCTGTTGAGAAGGCAGACATCATCAACCAGGATGATCCAAACCTCGAAGCCCTCACCCAGGAGGTTTACTCAGCAGAGCACAGCACAGGAAAGATGTACGAGCAGTATGGGGGCAAACCAGTTAAGTTCGCACGTGATGAGATCGGCCAGGTGCTCACAGACCAGCACGGCTCCTTTGTCATGTACGAATTTGACACCCGACCGGTAGTCTGCAGATGCGGGTCACGTGTGTATGTCAAGGTTCTGCATAACCAGTGGTTCCTTGAGTACAGCGACCCTGTCTGGAAGAAGCAGGTATCAGATCAGCTCGCCATAATGGAACTGGTACCTTCCGAGGTCAGGGCGGAGTTTGACAGGACAGTCGGCTGGCTCAAGGACTGGGCATGCTCACGACGGGTAGGGCTTGGAACCAGGCTCCCGTGGGATCCGGAATGGCTGATAGAGCCGCTCTCTGACTCCACCATCTACATGGCGTACTACACCATCGCGGCACAAGTCAAGAAGATGGATCCTGCCATCCTGACACCAGAGGTCTTTGATTATATCTTCCTTGGAAAAGAGTCTCCAGCCCTTCCACAGCGTGCAGAACTTGACGCGATGAGGAAGGAGTTCCTCTTCTGGTATCCGTACGACTTCAGGTTCTCTGCAAAGGATCTCATTTCCAACCACCTGACCTTCCAGATATTCCACCACTGCTCAATATTCCCGAAGAACCTGCTCCCACACGGGATGGTTGTCTTCGGCATGGGTCTTCTGAACGGGGCAAAGATGTCATCCTCGAAAGGCAACGTGTATCTGCTCGAAGATGCCATCAACGACTTCGGTGCTGACACGGTCAGGATGTTTCTGATCGGCAGCGGAGAGCCGTGGCAGGATTTTGACTGGAGGAACGAACTGGTCGCCTCGACCAGGAAGCAGATCGAGCGATTCGCTTCAACCATCCGTGAGGCAAACTCAGCAGGTGGCAGCCCGGTACCCATCGACCGCTGGATCATCTCACGGGTGCAGGAGCACATCAGGGAGGTCACAAAGGCGATGGAGAACTTCCAGACCAGGCAGGCCCTTCAGGAGTCCTTCTTTGGACTTGAGTCAGACCTGAAATGGTACAGGCGCCGCCTTGGTGGAGAACTCACTGGAGGAAAAGAGACTCTTCAGGAGATCAGTTCCACATGGGTACGTCTGCTTGCACCTATCATCCCCTTCACAGCAGAAGAACTCTGGACAGACATGGGTCATGAAGGGTTGATCTCCTTCGCACCCTGGCCTGAAGCAGACGAGACGAAGATCGATATCAGCGCAGAGATCGGTGAAGATCTCCTGGCACGAACCGTTGAGGATATCGAGTCACTGCTCCGCATCATCAAGATGAAACCAGAGCGGGTCACCATCTGTATCTCTCCTGAGTGGAAGTGGGACATCTTCAGGATGATCGCCTCAGCTCCAGACAAGAAGAATGTCATGCGTGAGATCATGCAGCAGGAAAGTGTCAGGGCACGTGGAAAGGAAGCAGCCGATGCAGTGAAGAACTGCACAACCCATTACCACCGTCTCTCGTCAGAACTGGTAGACCAGATTGTGGCAAGCAGACCTGATGAGCTGGCGGTATTCACTGCTGCACAGAAATTCCTGGAGAGCGAGTTCAACCTCAGGTTTACTATTGTAGCAGCAGAAAACTGCTCTCATGAGAAGGCAGGATATGCCCTGCCATTCAAACCGGCAATAATTATTGAATAAAGAGACGGTTATTCAACCGTTTTTGCTTTTTTTACCCGTTCCTTTGTTGTGTACCCCGTAACATCATCCAGGTACCGTCTGAATCTGCGGTTTGTATCAAGAATGATCTGTTCATCCTCAATCCCGGTCTTAGACTTCGTCCCTACGAGCATACTCTTGCCAGCTGCTCCGACCTTCACCTGCATGGATTCAATGGCCCCAAAGCTGATCTGAAAAAACCCGTCTACCTCTTTTGGTTCGACTTCAAAGTGCTCTTTGAGTTTTTCTACGATATTCACAGAAAGTTGCTTTATATGGGTCCTCTTGATAGGATACTCCTGCATACTCATTTTATAGCTGCGACGGGTATCTTAATGTAATGATGAACAGTCAGGTGCCCGACGTCATCGTGCAGTCACCACCACCTTCAGGTCAGGGTGTCACCGTCTTTATCGGATTTCCCGGGAGCGGCCTTGTGGGGAGCATCGCACTCTCATACATCGTGGAGAAACTCGGGTTCACCCAGATCGGGGTGATCACCAGCAAGTACTTCCCGCCGATGGCAATGATGACCGAGGGAATCATTGCAGTTCCTGTCAGGATTTATGAGAAAGATGCAACAGTCGCTATATTTGCAGATATTCCAATTCATCCCCAGATCTGTTACGAGGTCGCCAATGCAATCCTTGACTGGCTCAAACCGGTGACGGTTGCCGAAGTGGTAACCATCGCAGGTATCATCACAAATGAACCGGAGAAACGGGTGTTCTGTGTCACCACAGGCAAAGAACTGCTTGACAAGATCGGTGAGACCGCACTCAGGCTTCCTATCGGAAGTATATCTGGCATTGCCAGCAGCATCCTCACCGAGTGCAAAGTCAGGGGGATTCCTGGTATCGGCCTTCTTGGTGAGACAATCAACGCTCCTGATCCCCGGGCTGCAGCAGCAACCATTGAGGTAATGAACACGATTTATCAGTTGCAGGTAGATACAAGCGGTCTCTTGGAACAGGCAGATGAGATCGAAGCACAGATGCATCGTCTATCTGAAGAGGTACAGTCGGCTGAGGAGCAGCCGGTGAAAACGGATCCATTGCTCCCCATGTACGGGTGACCTCCATGGAATGTATCACATTATCAGGGATCTCGCCGCAGGTGATAGAGGAACTACGAAAGGGTGTCCCCCGGACTGTTGAACTCACGAGTGCACACAATGTCATCGCACTCTCATCAGTGGCACCGGGTGCACGGGTCTTCATGACCTCAATCGATTGTGAAGATATCGCAATCGGAGACACCGGCATCATCGTCGAGATCATCTCGGTATCCATCACCATGAAACACGTGGTTGAGGTCTCACAAGGATATCATGTTATGGAGCGTGAGAGGATGTCAGCACGCTGCAAGCTGAAGTATATCTCAAACACCACCATCAAGGCGACTGTTAATCCCTGCAGACTCACTGAACCACGACTGGTGGATGTGGTCAGACCTGTAATTTTTCACGCAGGATAACTCTTTTTTTCGCTAGGTTTAAACCAGTCTAGATATAATATATGGAGGCACAGGTGGACCTGTGGCTTAGCCTGGATATAGCGTCGGGCTTCTAACCCGAATGTCGGGGGTTCGAATCCCCCCAGGTCCGTACAATCTTTTTTAAAAAAGTTAGTAGGTTCTGCTGATGTGAAGAACCTGATCAAAGAAGTGATACTGCGTCCCATCCATGAATGCTACATCAGCACCTATCCGCTCCATGCAGTTGTTAGATGCCACGAAGGTTACAGTTGAGCCGGTACTGGTGCCGAGATCCTTTGTCTCCGTCGTTCCGTCAGGAGCATACCTGGTGACCTTCAGTGACTTAATGATATTCTGGCCAAATCCACCGCGGTACTCCACGGTGATGGTTCTTATATCTACATTTGCCTGAATGGCAACAGACTTGTTTGCCGGTATCTCCTCGATTGGATCAGGTTTCAATGCCGGTGATGCAGCAATCTCCTCACAGGGATCAACGACTACTTTAAAGTCTGTACTGCATATTCCAGATACTGATGGAAGCACTTCGTTGAGGAACGGATATTCGACTCCATCCATGTAGACTGCATTCCCTGTCACCTGGTCACCACACCCGGTCCCTGTGAATGTAGCCGTGTCACCGGTCTCCCATCCAAGGTTCTTTGTCTCTGTTTTACCGTCGGGTGATGTGACTGTAATCTGCAGTGACTTCAGAAGGTTCTGACCAAAGCCGCCGCGGAAGGTCGCAGTGATTGCTGAACCCATCTGATCAACCTGCACTCCTATCGAGAGATTTGCGGGAGGCTGGATCGTCTCTACGGGTACTGGAAATGTCCCGGTCTCTGCTGCAGTTCCGATTCCTATCACTGTCAGTGAGAGAAGTACAAGACTTACCAGTAACGCTCTGGTTCCATCCATAATAGAAGTCTGTTCAACCTGATTACTATTTCAGGATTATGATCTGAATCAAACAGATAATCGGTTCAAAAAAAGAGGTTACTCGAGAATAATGTTCTGGATATTGTGCTCGCGGAGAGCAAGCATCTTTGTACGGTTCAGATTCTTGCCTGCCTTTCCGATGGCAAGTCCCCGATCCTCATCCATGATCACCACATGGGCGATCTGATCACCGTGGTAATCCGAGTACTGAATCTCGGTGACCTTGGCCGGATGGAAGCAGTTCTTGAGGAACTGACTCGGATCATCCGAGTACTCCACAACCTCACAGCGCTTGCCCAGCGTTTCGGCTGCTTTCTTAATATTGGCACCCTGTTTGCCGATGGCAAGCCCCATCTCACCGTTATTTACGATAAAGATAAACCGGTTATTCTCCTCGTCGGCGATGACGTCACGGCTTCCCGCACCGGTCAGGTGCTCAAACCGGGCGATCAGGGCCAGCTTCTCTTCGTTAAGAACTACTCCCATACCACTCGCTTACCTTGAAAGGCTCAGGATGTCAGACTCGCCTGCTTCCACAACTGCCAGGGCGCTTACCATGAATGGCTTACCACAGGCACGGCCGAGCTGGACACTTGAACCCGGGAAGGTGTGAGCCTTGACCTGTTCCTTGCCGGAAAGGTACTCAACAAACTCCTTCGGGCAGTTCTCTGCAACTACAATGAGCTGTGCTTTTTTGCTCTCGATACTCTCTCTAGTCTCATTCTGACCAAGGATCACGGTCCCGGTCTTGATTGCCCGTCTGAGGGAAGTGTTGAAATCCATATGAAATACCCTATACTTTATGCCTTACTACTAATTTAACATCCCCGGTTCCGAGCTGAATCGGCTGACCGACGATGACGTTCTCAGTCACCCCGCAGAGAATATCTGCTTCATGGGCTACCGCTGCATCAAGGAGGTGATTGACGGTCACTTCGAATGCTGCACGGGAGAGGACACTCTCCTTCTCTCCTGCAATACCGTGACGTCCGATCTGCTTGACCTCGCCTTCCATGCACATCATGTCAGCAACGAGCATGATGTGACGGACATCAACCATGATACCCTGCTCACCAAGCGTTGCAAGGGCTTCATTGATGATTGCATTGCGTGCCGCCTCGATACCAAGCACCTGAGAGATCTCATTGATGTTGTTGGTCCTCGTCCTGGAGGTATCCACACCACGGACTGCGAAGACATCCTTCAGGTTTGAACCTTCTGTGTAGAGGATGTACTCGCCGGATTCTTTCCTGACCACCACACGCTCAATATCATCAATTCCCTGAACGATGACATTTCTGACATGTTCCTTGAGCTGGAAGAGATTCTGATAGCTCCCGCGATCCTTTGGCAGGAAGACAATGAAACCATTGGCCTCATCGATCTCATGATCAAAGTCACGGTAGTGGCGGCGCTCACGGATCTTCTTCGGCCCAGCTTCAAGGATCTCCTTGATACTGATCTTCCGCTTGTCACAGACCTGCTTGTTGAGGTGAACCACGATCTGCATCTTAGCCATATCGGTGGTGATATCACCAAACTCCTGGAGTGGAGCCGCCTCAATCTGCCATGAGACCTGCCTGGCCTTGTCACGGTCGGCAGCATATCCTTCTCGCAGATAGATCGTCATAGTCGGGGTGGATGGCTCCTTTCTGGCATCCATGATCTCGATAAGACGGGGCAGACCGAGGGTAACGTTGATCTCGGCCACACCAGCGTAGTGGAAGGTACGCATGGTCATCTGGGTACCAGGCTCACCAATGGACTGAGCAGCGATCACACCTACAGCTTCACACGGTTCGATCCTGGTATGCTTGTACTCCTTGAGCACTTGTGCCATGATCCCTGCAAACTGATCATCGGTAATGAACCGTTCAGGGGCATCAATTCCTTCGATTTCACGCTTAATCACGATCTTGGCAAGTGCAGTATTGGTACGGTGGGGAAGATTTGGTTCAAGGATACCAAAGAACCGGTTATTGATCCTGGCAAGTGCTTCTGGATGATCTACCAGTTCCTCAATTCTCGGCAGATGATCGCGAAGCAGTTCCCTGTACTTGTCCTGCTGGAACCGGTCAAGTGTCTCAAACCGCGAGAGATCGACCCAGTCGGGGATCTTCATCGCTTCAACCGGTTCCTCGCGACGTACCGGGATATCACCTTTACCTAGATCTGCAGATAGAGGGAATGCCTGGACAAGCCAGTTCTCGAAGTTGCCCTGCTTCAGCTGTTCTCCGAGGAAAACATTATACTGCTTCTGAGTCAACCTGAAGTTCGGGTTCTCATCCTTCTTGAACTCCTTGATCTGCTCCTTCAGGAGTTTCTCTATCCTTTCTGGAATCTCCGAAATCTTATCTGTGGTCAGGATGTGATCTGCAAAGAACTCCCTGATCTCGATTGCCTTCTTATCCTGATTGGTAAGTTTGGTCTTTCGGATCGGGGTGATGATGACCTCGCCTTCGATGGGAGGAATTTCTTCACTCTCATCCTCGCTCTCGGGTTCATGATCCTGCAGGGTCAGTTGATAAAAGCGGTCATTAAGCCACTCATAAAACTTCTCTGCATGGATAAGATCTTCCATCCTTGCGATGAAGGCCTGATCATCAAGAAGGGAGTCTTCTACCCCTTCCTCCTCCTTCATCACCCACTCAACCATCTCCATGAGGATCTCACGGATATGGTCAGGAACATCTTCTGGGAATCGGCGTTTAACGCGGTGCTCTTCAAAATATTTGAGCACAACCTTGGCTGCCTCTGCCGAGATATCGGGAAGTTCTCCCATCATCAGATCTCCTCCTTGAGAATGTTGCCCACAATACCTTCGACATCCACAGGCTCACCAAACGAACTCTTCATCGGATCTGTTGAGTCTTCACCATACTCAATCTGGATGATTCGACCGCCGGTGGTCCGGACTGAACCATCATATGCAACCTTGAGATCCTGCAGAGCGTTGATCATACGCCGCTGGAGGTAACCTGACTGTGAAGTACGGACTGCAGTGTCCACAAGACCTTCACGACCTCCGATTGCATGAAAGAAGAACTCAGTCGGGTTGAGACCGGACTTGTAACTGTTCATCACAAACCCGTGACCCATCGCCCCGCGTTCATCTTTCTTGAAATGCGGGAGCGTACGGTCTTCGTATCCTCTCATGATACGCTCACCACGAACTGCCTGCTGTCCGACACAACCTGCCATCTGGGTCAGGTTCAACATCGAACCACGGGCTCCGGATACAGCCATGACCACTGCCGAGTTTGAGAGACCAAGGTGACGGCCTGCAATCTCACCAGTGTTATCACGAGCCTTTCCAAGCACCTGCATGATCTGCATCTCAAGAGTCTCTTCAGGAGTCCTACCCGGCATTGGCTCGAGCTGACCATCTTCAAAGATCTTGATCCTCCGGTTCACATCTTCAGCAGCCTGGGCAAGGACCTCACGAATCTGACCATAGTCACTCTTGGAGAGGTCTTCATCATCAATACCGAATGTGAAACCGTCATGCATGATGGCGCGAATAGAGAGCCTTGTGACATCATCAATGAACCGGGCAGCGCGTGAATACTGGTACTGCCTGATGATCCTGTGAAGGATTGCACCATCAAATGCCCCAACGGCACGCTTGTCGATGACACCGGAGATGAGGTTACCATCTCGGATCTGAACGTACGCATCACGATCGCACTCGGCTTTCATGCACTTCTCACAGTTCTTACAGGATGATGCCTGGAAGACCATGTTCAGATCAGACGGGAGAATTCTGGAGAAGACCTGCTTGTTACTCCAGTATTCAACGCCATCTTCTACCTTCCCAGGTTTTCCAAGGCGATCTACATTATTGTTTTTGAGAAGATCGATAGCCTCACCCTTGGTGAACCATCTTACCATATGCGTAAGCAGGAAGATTCCGGAGATATGATCGTGAATACCACCGATGATCGGACCACCGAAACGCGGTGAGAGAATGTTCTCCTGCACACTTGCGAGCATTGCTGCCTCTGCCCGTGCCTCCTCGGTTTGAGGAATATGCAGGTTCATCTCATCACCATCGAAATCTGCGTTATAGGGAGGACATACTGCAGGATTGAGCCTGAATGTCTTTCCGTCCATCAGTTTGACCCAGTGGGCCATGATGGACATCCGGTGCAGGGAAGGCTGACGGTTGAAGAGAACGATGTCGCCGTCACGAAGGTGACGCTCAACGATCCAGCCGGGTTCAATCTGTTCTGATACGAACTCAAGGTTCCCGTCTTCTGCTCCGGTTCCCTTCACCAGCCTGATACGCCGCTTGTCAGGCCTGATGACATAGTTAGCACCGCACGGACTCTTCACGCCAGGTCTCTCAGGACCTATCTTGACGATCTGACGGAGCTCGTCGATATTGTATATTGTTGCCTGAACAGGGATGGTCATCTCATTGGCGATCTTGAGCGGGATACCAACTTCGTTGACCGAGAGGTTCGGGCTTGGGGAGATGACGGTACGCGAGGAGAAGTTGACACGCTTACCAGAAAGACTGCCACGGAAACGACCGTCCTTTCCTTTCAGACGCTGCGAGAGCGTCTTGAGCGGTCTTCCTGACCGGTGACGTGCAGGTGGACATCCTGCAACCTCGTTATCCATGTACGTGGTGACATGGTACTGGAGCAGTTCCCAGAGATCCTCAATGATCAACTGTGGTGCCCCTGCATCCTGGTTCTCTTTGAATCGCTGGTTGATACGAATGATATCCACAAGTTTGTGGGTGAGATCATCCTCAGACCGCTGACCGTTCTCCAGGATAATGGATGGACGCATCGTGACCGGGGGAACCGGGAGCACGGTGAGGATCGTCCACTCAGGGCGTGCAACCGAAGGCTCGATTCCAAGGTGAATCAGGTCTTCATCAGGAATCTTCTCAAGTCGTGCCCTGATATCGGCAGGAGTCAGCTTGTTTTCGACCTTTTTACCGCGGTCATCGGTGGTGACCTCAGCAAATGTGGTTGGTTTCTCAAAGTTGATCTTGAGCTGCTGTTCACCGCAGTGAGGGCAGATACGTTCCTTTTTGACATCCTTCTCTGAGAGAGAGTCACCGCTGCTCTCATCTTCGGGACCCATGATCTTCTCGATCTCTTCGGGTGAGAGGAGGAGGCGGCCACATTCACGGCAGGTAACCCTGAGCAGTTTCCTGATCAGACGAGTATATCCCACGTGAATGACCGGCTTCGCGAGCTCGATGTGACCGAAGTGACCGGGGCATTCACCGGCCTTCTGGCTGCAGGTCTTGCACCGCAGACCGGGGTCGATGACACCAAGGTGCAGATCCATGAGACCCTGAGGATACGGGAACCCGTCATCATCATAGGTATCAGCCCAGATGATCTTGCGGACGCTCATCTGGCGGATCTCTTTCGGGGAGAGGAGACCGAACTCGATCCTCCCAATTCGTTTTGGGCTTGCCATGTTTCACTCCTCCTTATACGACATCCTCAAGGTTGAGACGGGGTGCAATCATCATACTCTTCATCTCATCGAGGAGGAGTTTGAAGGCATAACTCATCTCAACAGGATAGATATCAGTCTCATTGCCACAATTGAGGCAACGGGTGATGTTCATCTTCCGGTCAAGCATCGCAACCATACCACAGTTGGCGCAGACAAACTCGGTGACCTTATCGGACTCTTCAAGCAGACGCTCCTTGAGAGCCATTGCTGCTCCGTGTCCGATCATCACATCACGTTCCATCTCACCAAAACGAAGACCTCCTTCACGGGCACGACCTTCAGTCGGCTGACGGGTCAGAACCTGAACAGGACCGCGTGAACGTGCATGCATCTTCGAAGATACCATGTGGTAGAGTTTCTGGTAGTAGATGACACCGATGTAGATATCTGCCTGGAATCTCCTGCCGGTGATTCCATCCCACATAGCCTGACGCCCGGTGTGGGAGAACCCGAATGCTTTGAGTGAACCACGGAGGTCTTCCTCTCTCGCTCCGGAGAAGGCGGTTCCGTTCACCCTGTGACCTTCGAGCGATCCGACCTTGCCACCAAGCATCTCAAGCATATGCCCGATGGTCATACGAGACGGAATTGCATGCGGATTGATGACAAGATCAGGCTGCATCCCTGACTCGGTGAACGGCATGTCCACGGCAGGAGTGATGAGTCCGATAACTCCTTTCTGCCCGTGGCGTGATGCGAACTTGTCGCCAACCTCGGGTATTCGGAGGTCACGGGTTCTGACCTTGACGAGCTTGGAGTTGTTCTCTCCTTCGGTCAGGATGACAGTGTCAACGATACCATGCTCATTACTTCGCATGGTGACCGAGGTGTCACGCCGTTTCTCAACCGTAATCAGTTCAGAGCTTGGCTCTTCCAGGAAACGGGGTGGAGAAGTCTTGCCAATAATGACATCCTTCTCGTTAACAACAGTCTCCGGGTTGATGATTCCGTCATCATCCAGATTTGCATAATAGTCTGCACCATGGGCGCCGACCACATCCTCGTCAGGAACCTGGATGCGGTCGATCTGACCTCCAGGGTACCGGCGCTCTTCACCCTCGTATGTTCTTAAAAAGTGGGATCTACCAAGACCACGGTCGATTGAGGCCTTGTTGAAGATGAGAGCATCTTCAATGTTGTACCCTTCGTACGAGAGGATGGCAACCACGAAGTTCTGACCTGCAGCACGATCGTCGGAGCCGATTCCTTCTGATGTCTGAGTGTACACGAGAGGCTTCTGAACGTAGTGAAGCAGGTGGCCACGGGTATCAGGCCTGAGTTTCATATTAGCGTTCGCAAACCCGAGCGCCTGCTTGACCATTCCTGCACCCATCGTTACACGCGGTGATGCGTTGTGTTCAGGGAACGGGACATGTGCTGCCCCGATACCAAGAATCAGTGACGGATCGATCTCAAGATGAGTGTGAGCAGGAGTAATATCATCAGGCGTCATTGCGATGAAGAGATCTTCTTCCTCTTCAGCATCCACGAACTCGATAACACCGCTGGTAATCAGATCAAGAAACGCGATCTCCTTGTTTTTCAGTTTCAGGAGATCGTCCTCAGTGATCATAGGTTTCCCATCCTGAAGAACGATCAACGGTCTGCGGGCACGCCCGCGATCGGTATGGATGATGATATCGCCGTTGAACTCCTTGTGCGAACAGTTCACCTCGGTTGAGATGACACCCTGCCTGCGCATGGTTCTGATCTTCTGGACCAGATCCTTGGGATCATCGACAAGGCCAATAAGCGCCCCATCAACAAACACACGGGATTTTGTCTCTATCACTGAAGTTCACCTCTAATCTGTTCAACACCGAGGCCGTAGAGCATTCTGATGATCTCTTCATCGTCATATACTCCCTTGCTGATCTCAACCATCTGGGCGAAGTTCTTCACAAGACCACAGTTCGGACCTTCAGGGGTTTCACTCGGACAGATCCGTCCCCACTGGGTTGGATGGAGATCACGAGCCTCGAAGTGTGGTTGGGAACGAGAGAGCGGGGAGATGACACGGCGGAGGTGTGAAAGCACGCTCATATGATCTATGCGATCAAGGAGCTGCGACACACCGGTCCTGCCTCCTACCCAGTTACCGGTGGCAAGCGGGTGGAGCAATCGTTCAGTCAGCACATCAGCACGGACCGCGGTTGCTATTGAGAGGTCGCGGTGTCTCATGCTGGCACGCTCAAGTTGGTATTTGATATCACGAGTCAGCCGGTTGAGGGAGATACGGAAGAGATCCTCCATAAGGTCCCCCGCGAGTTTGAGCCGTTTGTTTGCGTAGTGATCTTTATCATCGATACGCCGGCGATCCAGTACGAGATCAAAGCAGGCCTCAGCCATACGTCCGAGGAAGTGTGCCTTTGCAAGTCTGACAGAGCGGACGATCTTCATCTGCTCCTCGTCCTCCTCATGTACAAACCGCGGCATCATGTAGTTGAGATGCGGAAGCAGGTAGTTGTCAAGCACAAATTCTGCCCGTTTCTTCTGGTAGTCGCGGGTCTGGTTTGGTGCCAGTTTCTTACCGACATACATCACTCCGCACTCAACCGAGTCGCACTCGCTCTCTTCAAGATTCTGCATCATGAAGGTGAGGATCTCCTCGTCTGTTGAGACAGCCTTGACAACCTCTGCATCGCTGGTCATCCCGAGAGCACGCATCAGGTCCACGAACCGAAGATGACCGGCAACAGACGGGAAGGTGACCTCAAGCAGGTTCTTGCGGTTACGTTCCACAACCACGAGGGCACGATATCCCCTGAACTGGGAGAACACTTTTGCAACATAAATGCGCTCGTTGTATCTCTCGGTGTACTCGGTCATGATCTTGTTTGAGGCAAGATCCTCGAGCGTCATTAGAACCCGTTCTGTTCCGTTGACAATGAAATAGGCCCCGGGATCGAGCGGATCCTCACCATGAGAGACACGCTCCTCTTCGGTCAGGCCTGACAGATTGCAGGCTACTGATCCTACCATGATCGGGAGTTGCCCGATGGTAGCGGTCACCGGTTCCTGGCGGACTCCACCCTGAACAAGGGTAAGATCCAGCTGAATCGGCGCTGCGTATGTGATATTGCGCAGCCTTGCCTCACCAGGGAAGAGTTCAGACTGCGAACCGTCTGCTTCCCTGACAAGGGGCCGTAATATTTTCAGGTCTCCTAGCTCAACCGATACCGGTTCGTTTCCTTTACCTCGTGACTCAATATCTGTTTCAATAACCCGCTGCTCTTCAACGACCTTATGCAGATTATGAGTCAGAAAATAATTGAACGAATCCAGCTGATGCCGGGCTACATGGTCCCGGGCAAAATATGCCTGTGAAAGGATGCTCCTATCAATCAAAAGATCAGCCCCAGGCTCACTTCTTGGGTCTCTTTACTACCTGACGGTAGGACTCTGCACGACCGGCGGTCATACTCTTTCTGACGATCTTGATGACGTCATTGATCCGGGCCCCTATGGCCAGCACTGCCGGATCATCATGATATATCTTGGGCAGGTGCTCCTGTCCGATATTATACTTGGAAAAGAGCGCTTTGACATCGTCATCGCTCATGATACTGTGCTCTGGTACCATCTCATGCTTAAGTACATTCAGCTCGGCGTTCAACGCCATACCCCCTCGATTGCGACTGCAATTCGATTAAAAAATCTGTGCACGAAAAAACCACAACTGCAAGTGGAACGGGCTCGAGGGGATTTGAACCCCCGACCACCTGGTTAAAAGCCAGGCGCTCTGCCAAACTGAGCTACGAACCCACTTTCTCATCTCTCTTGTAGCATCATAAAGAGGCTGCGATGAGGGATAAAGGTTTGCTCATTCCATTCATTTCCAGACCGGTCAGGTTCACCATACCTGCTTGAAACCTGGTCAATTCAGCAGGAGAATGAACAGCATACCGGCGCGTGTATAACTTATATGCAGGATCAGATAAACAGTTTTACTGGAATCACTGTTCATACGTCAAGATAGCTGAAGGGATCCCGGATCCTATAGGCCAATAGTTACTCAGAGATTCCGTTTTTTCAGGGGCGATACTGAGTGGTACCAATATGGCTAATACAGGCTGGGCATCATGGATGAACTCAGCCGATGGATAGAAGAGAATAAAAAACTCTGTCAGCCGAGAAAGGAGCACGCAATAAGGGCAGTCAGGCACCTTTCCCGGATTGAACGGCAGAACCTCTTCTCAGAGGAGATCTCATACATGCGGTCAGCCGAAGGTCGCTGGTTTGAGATGATCTCGTATGAACTCTTTCTTGATCTTGCATCCAAGACAAATGTCATCAAGGCAGTGGTTCTAAAAGGGGCAGACGTAAGGGGAAAGAAAGAGATCCCTGCACTCGGACAGGATGGGTTCTTCTACTCGCGAAACGGGGATATCACCCTTCGGGGAAACGGGCAGGACCTTGCAGAGTTCGATCTCCTGCTCATCAAACATGATAACTCACTGGTTTTTGTGGAAGTGGTCACATCACCGTCTGATCTCAAGGATTTTATGCAGGAGATCTACTACAAAAAACAGATGATCCGCTACCTCTTCAATCTGAAGGCGGTCACCTTCATCCTGATAACCTCATTTCCCCTCACAAACTACAAAGGTGGCAGAAAAGTTCTCGGATCAGAAGAGCATCTCTCTATCTGCACCCAGGCATGCGAAACATTCAGGACGCACATTTCAGGAACCTGGAACAAAAATACCATGAAGCCGGTCCTTCCTGCCGGAAAAACTGTAAGGGCCACAAGTCTTGAGCTCGCAAACCCTCTGTCATACAAGATCTTCCACGACCTTGAGCGCGAATGGGTCTTCACCCACCTTCCTGAAGGGGACGCCATGCCCGCATTCCCATCGCCTCACCGGACTGCAACTCTGGTCAAGAAAATCCTCTTCGGCCGGCTGTATCCATCAACAATAAAACGGCTTTGTGAGCGATACCGATTCACATACAAAGACAAGAGCCTCTCTCCCGAGGATATTGCTGAGCAGTTCTCCAAGATGATCCTGGCAGCAGATCTGCCAGACTACACTCCGCTCATCTACTTCAGACTGCGGCAAAAGAAGGAGTATTATAAGATGGTCTTTGACGGCCAGGGGTGTTTCAAATTTGAGCGGAAGACCCCTCCGAAAGTCGGTTTCTTTGTCTGGCTTGAGTCAATGGAGCCAGAACTCGGGGCGGGAATCTCAATAAAAGTGATCGATGCGCTTGCGAAGTACTGTTTTACCACCGGGCAGACAACTCCGCCCCAGTCATAATCATATGATCAGGGTTGCAACAGGCATTACGGTGTACCTGACTAAGAACAGGTATTAAAAAAAGGGATTCCCCTGCAGGGAGTCTGATGCATTTCCTGCAGTTATTGAAGGAGGATATCCCAAGCCTCATCCCGGTATGCTTCCATCACATACGGGATCCCTGAAACTTCTGCAGCCTCAGGAGTGAGTGCCATCAGGTCTCTGCGCGAGACTGACTTGAACGAGAAGTTCCGGCTTCCTGCCATGATCTGTGACATGCCGGTCTTGAACTTCTGTGCATAGGTGTAGATACCCAGGGCACCGAGCGGAATCTCATCCATCTTGGCTCCGAACTTCTCCTTGAGTTCTTCGTATGCAACAAAGATCTCCGGAACCGATGAACCATACTTGGAGACACTCTTCGGGAGCTCCCCGGCCTTGAGCCACTTTTCGATGTTCTTGCCGACCATTCCCGGAATCATGAGGCCACGGCCCATACAGACTGCCTTGAAGTACGGTGCACCCATGGCGAGAGCCTTGAATGCATTTGCCTCGTCAGCAAACCCACCTGCAATTGCAAGGTCAGGAACCCGCATTCCCTTCTTCTGGAGATCACATGCCATCTGGTACGCCAGTGACTGGATGTAGAAGGTCGGGATACCCCACTCGTTCATCATCGGCCATGGGCTCATACCAGTGCCTCCCGGTGCTCCGTCGATGGTGAGGAGGTCGATCTTTGCTTCAGAACTCCACCTGATTGCCATGGCGAGTTCTTTCATGGAGTATGCACCGGTCTTGAGGGTCACACGCTTGAACCCGATCCCACGGAGACGATCCACTTCCTCAAGGAATCCTTCCTTGGAGACAAACCCAAGCCGTGAGTGGCGTTCAAACTCCTTGATTGCTCCGGCCTTGTATGATGCCTGGACATCAGAACGGGTCGGGTCGGGGAGAACAATGTATCCACGCTTCTTGAGTTCCTGGGCACGTGCAAGATCCTTAACCTTAATCTCGCCACCAATGCACTTGGCACCCTGACCCCATTTGAGCTCGATCGTCTCAAGGTTGTGCTTGGACGCAACATATTCTGCAGTTCCAAGCCTGGTATCCTCGACGTTCATCTGGACAAGAATTTCTCCATATCCCTGGTGGAACTTCTTGTACGTATTGATGCGGCGATCCATTTCAGGTGATGAAGCCACTTTCTTATCTGAGCCAAGAGTCATCTGGGGATCGACACCACAGACATTCTCACCACAGACAAGGGTGACACCGGAGATGGCTGCGCCAATGGCAAAGTGCTCCCAGTTGATTCGTGCAATATCAGTGGAGCCCAGTGCACCGGTGAAGATTGGAACTTTCATCTTGACTTTGATGTCCCAGCCGTAATCAACCTCGGTGTTGACATCATCAAAAACAGCGGTGTCAGGATTTGCTGTCACACCATCAGGCAGTCCGTTTGCCCCGACAGCGTAGCCATGAATATTCAGATGAGAGTAATCGATCGGGTAGTTTTTGTCTGCCCCTGCAGTGACCTCACCAAAAGGCCCGGGATACAGAACTTCACGGCCACGGAACGATGCAAGCCAGATATCACAGGCGCCTTTACATCCGTCAACACACCGGGAACACAATCCCGACATGGGCACCACGTCTTTTGAACGATTCACTGTGCCTACGGCTTCATTGGAATTAGGACGTTTCAAATTCATGAGGCATCTCCCCTGCACATGTATCCACGTGCGGGAACTCACAACTCCGGTCCGAAAGGATGCCGGATAACAGAAGTAGATCGCAGTGAGGTATAATCCCTTTCCTTCTCTCGTTCTTAAAAAAAATGGATAATTTTAAGGTGTTTGGATAGAAGGAAGTTGCCGGGTTGCATCCTCGGCTTTTTGAATAACCACCTCACCAATATATATGAACAGAGCTTATCAGCACTCATGGCACCAGTACGAAAGGCTTCACCAAAGGGAGCAATGAACCCTAAACTCGAAAAAGCGATTAATGATCAGATAAATGCAGAGTTCTACTCAGCATACCTGTACCTCTCAATGTCATCTTGGTTTGACTCAGCCGGCCTGAAGGGGTTTGCCAGCTGGGAACGCATTCAGGCGATGGAAGAGCGCGATCATGCCCTGAAGTTCTTTGATTATCTATGCGCACGGGGCGGGCGGGCCGTGATGCAGCCTGTTCAGGCACCACCATCATCATGGAAAAGTCCGCAGGACGCATTTGAAGCGCAACTTGAACATGAACTGAAGGTAACCGGACTGATAAACAACCTGGTGGACCTGGCTATGAGTGAAAAGGATCATGCAACTGTGAACTTCTTGCAGTGGTTTGTCAGCGAACAGGTGGAAGAAGAAGAGAACGCACGTAATACTCTTGATCAACTGAAGATGATAAGCCAGGAGAAAGGTGTCGGGTTGCTGTACATGCTTGACAAGGAGATGGCTACCCGTGTGTATACCCCTCCGGCATCAACAAGCACTTAAATCACAATAATTTTTCATTTTCCTTTTTTTCAGGAGACTGTAGGATCGCCTGGTTGCGCCGAAGTTCGGATATCAGGAGAAAATCAATGAACTGAGTATGGTACGGGTACTCAGCGAACAGGATCTCATACTTCTCACAGCCATGGCGCCTGAATTCAGCGGTGAAGCCTGCAGAGGATCCGGTGTGGCGTATAAATCACTCCTCCCCCCGGTTGCCAACCATTACTCAAAAGATTCAGATGATTTTGACGCACGGATCGGACGACTCTCTGATGATGAGTTCAGGTACCTGATCGATCTGATGCTCACCGGGGAAGAGAGTTTGCATTGCCTCTCTCCGGAATACTTCTTCCGCCTGGAGGAGAGGATCAGGAAAATTGCCGGCCAGGAGACAGCACATAGGATAGGAGCACGGTATGCCATGGAGTGTGACTGAACCGGGCGATAAGGCCTAATATTCTGGGATCAGATCTCTTGGTATGTCATTCAGATCCCGGATTATCATCCTCCTCCTCATTGCATCAGCCCTGATCTGCAGTGTTGATGCATATATTATTACCATTGATGCACCGGATCATGTCAATGCCGGCGTCCCTCTGACAGTCACCGGAGAAACATCGTTTCCTGAAAATACCCATTTTGATATCGTTCTCTTCTACTCGAAATATACTGCAGGGGAAGTCGCCAGACAGAAAGTGATAGTTGATCAGAGCAGGTTATTCAGGACAGATTTTGAGACCCGTGATCTCCAGAAGGGGCAGTATAAACTCGAAATTCACAATATTATTTCAGACGGGAAAGAGTTCGTAGAAAGTTCACTGGGCTCTGCATCGGTCACCCGCAGGGTTGTGATGATTGTTGACCGCTCAGATGAGCTGGTCCTGGAGTCGGCCCAGACACAGGATATCGGAACAGCTCTGGTTGTAACCGGGAAGATCAAAGACATGGATAATGGTGTGATCACCCTCCGTGCATTTGGTCCGGATAACTTCACCTTCGGACCCCAGCAGTTGATTACGAGCCCCGGGTATGCAGACAAAGATGGGCATTTTTCCACCAGGATACCAGTCACTGAGGCAGGTGAGTATCAGATCAGCCTCTCTGATAAGAAGGGTTTTATCAGTGAGATCTCTGTTAACGTCACCGGAGGAGAGAAGAGTACACCAACTGTTACTCCAACGCAGACTGTTACTGTTACCCCAACAATAACTCCCAATGAGACCAAAAGTACTCCTACCCAGACACCACTACCTGCACCAACCAAATCACCACTGCCAGGAGTCATCGGAGTCTGCAGTCTTCTTGTTGCATCTGCCTTGTTTCGGAGAGAATAATCATACATCATCTCCTGCTTTTTTACATAAATCAGTCAGATATCCGGATCATACAGAGGATATGAAGAGCAAAAAGAGAGGGTTTTGTGGATATTTTCGCCTATTTTTCCAGGAACAATCAGGTATTCAGAGCGGTTATGATCTGGTCACGGCCTGATACAAGGGCCTGATCGATCTTTGCCACATCCGGTCCGCCACCCTGAGCAAGGTTCGGTTTTCCGCCACCTTTTCCACCAAGGATTGTGCAGACTGCAGCGATCAGATCACCGGCTTTGATTCCATCTACTCCGCTTGCAACAACTGCCCGTGCCGTTTCGCCACCTGCAATAAGCAGGGCCACTCCGCCTGAAGCAGAAATCCTTGTGGCAATCTTCACCAGTTCAACAGACGGGAGATCGATACGTTTGATCAGAATGCTCTTTCCATTGATCTCTTCCGGAGTCAGGTTCTTGAGTTCGAGCTCACTGACCTTTGCAGAGAGACGCTCGATCTCTTTCCGCTGATCTTTCCATTCACCAAAAAACCGCTGGGCTGTGGCAGGAAGTGCTTCGTTCTGGACTGAAAATGCCTCTGATGCTCCGGTAAGAAGGTCCTCCATCCAGTGGAGATACTGCACAGCAGCAAGACCTGCAGCAAACTCGAGGCGCTCGATTCCATCCTGTATATGTTCGACCCTGATGATCTTGATGAGACCAACATCACCGGTGTGGGCGCAGTGTGTTCCGGCACATGCCTCGATATCACCAGCAACCTTGACAATCCTTATCCGTGATCCTGGCGGAACCCCTCCCTGGTACAGACAGAACCCGTATTTCTGCTCTGCATCAGTCCGGTCTTCCCAGGCAATCGAAGTTGGTGTGTTGGCCATCACCAGCCGGTTAGCAACAGCCTCGATCTTCTTGAGTTCTGTAGGTGTGATATGCTTGTAATGGCGGAGATCCATGCGTGAACTGGTCTCACCCTTCTGGGCACCGGCCTGATGAATATGGGCGCCAAGTACCTCCTGGGCAGCATGTAGAAGAATATGGGTTGCCGTGTGATGTCTCATCAGGGAGAGACGCCGTTCCTCGTCGATGATCCCACGGACTGTATCGCCTGCCTGTAGGTTTCCTCCTGATATTTTATGGAGGATCGACTCCCCGAGTTTTATCGTGTCCTCAACACGGATCGTAAGCCCGTCTGGTGCCAGGAGAAGACCGGTGTCACCAGGCTGACCACCACCTTCAGGATAATAGAGGGTGGCATCCAGGACAACATACTGATTATCCAGAACATCGAGGACTTTTGCCTCAAACTCCATTGAACCCTGTTTCTCATAATACAGTCTTCTGGTTTCTGGCAGATGGGCGAGCCGGTCAAGGTAGTCATAGAGAGGATTACGTTCTGGCTCGCGTTCAGATTCAGAATGCATGTCTGCAATCTGTGAGTAGAAATCATCAGGCAGATCGACAACAGCACCCTGTTCTGAAGCAAGATCCCTGACCATCTCTGGTGGGATACCATGAGAGTCATAGAGAGTGACCATCTCGCTGAGCGGGATCTTCTCACACTTCTTCTTGTAGGTCTGTGCAAGCCGTTCAACAGTCCTGGTTCCCCTCTCCATGGTCGTTCTGTACTTATCGATCTCACGCTCGATGATCTCACTGACCACTTCAGGATCCTGTTCGAACCTCTCGGTCCCGATGATCTTCATCTGCTTGCTGACCATCTCACCAAGGAAACTGCTGTCTATGTTCAGGTCACGCATCATCCTGAGCGTCCGTCTGATCACAAGCCGTGCAAGGTATCCATCCTTGACATTCGAGGGAACAATGCAGTCCCCAAGCATGTACGAGAGGCAGCGGGTGTGATCCACAATGGCATACACGCTCTCCACCGGGGCGATCATCTTCTCCAGTTTCTCAACAGGAATATTGATCTGATCAGCAACTTTCTGCCTGAGCTCAAAGATCCGCTGACCCGAGATGTCCATGAGACCTGCAAACTTGGCATTCTCCCCGAGGATATGGATGAAGTCAGGATCGTTGAGACGGTGACCAAGCCCTGCTTCCTGCATCACCTGGCTGACCATTTCAGGGAAGACGGCATCATAGATTGTAGGCGATCCTTTTGAAGCCCAGACCAGGCGTTCAAGTCCGTACCCGGTGTCCACGATTCTGAGGTTCATCGGATAGTACGGGGTCCCTTCGAGCATAACCGGAGCCTTATCGGTCTTCTGTTTTCCAAGACTCATGAAGACCAGGGTTGCCACTTCAAGCCCGCCGATGAGAACCTCGACACTCGGCCCGGCATTTCCTCCACCGATCCATGGGTGTTCCTTGTAGGTCACCCGGTTCATGTCAGCACCGATGCTTGCAAGGAACTGATCGCAAAGTTCAACAGTGCGATCCTTCCAGTATACCTCTTTTCCGTTTGAGTTGAAGGCGTGATGAGCCATCATCTCAAAGCAGGTCAGATGCCGGCCTGATCTTCCGACTGAGTCGAGATCATTGAGGCGGATACATGGCTGTGAAATTGTCAACGGGTTTGCCGGCGGTGGAACAACACCGCTGGTTACAAAAGGCTGGAAATCAGCGATCGATGCGATGGTAAGATAAATATCATCACGCCACCGCGCTGCCACAGGATAGCGGGATATCCGGGTATGACCTTCCTTCTCATAGAAGGAGAGGTATGCTTCCCGCATCTGATCAACGGTGTGAGCTCTGAAGAGAGGGTTTCCAATAAACTGATAAGGTTCGCAAGGGGCATCCCCACAGACCGTTCGCTCGGGGTCCCTCGTCCAGAACGCTTTCCCGCACGAGGTACAGACCTTCCGTACCATATCCTGGGTACGGAAGTATTCGAGCTGATATTCTTCTTCCATCATGAAGATTCCCGCAGTGCCTTAGCTATTCTCCTGCCTTCTATAAGGCTGTACTACCCGGCCCGGCTGCAAGATCTTCGTGATACCAGAGATCGATCAGTTCAAACCTGCCGGTTATCCGTGCCATCTTTACAGCAAGAATATGAGCGCAACGTCCGCCACGATGGAGAAAATCATCACAGGAACAGAAGTCATCCTCGACCACGTATTCCCCGGTGTCGCCCACAACCACAAAAAAGTCACGATACCGTTTAACCCTGTCCTGGTCAACGATGTCAAGTGCCTTCTTTCCCCGGCTCTTGTAATAAGCACCGATCCTCTTCCTCATCCATTCATTGAGGGGAGAGCCGGCAGCAAGATCCGAGAGAGGATCACTCATGGATATGTGCTCAATACAGGTGGATCATCGATGTAGGTCCAACCCATTCTGCCTGCAAGGATACGCATGGCCGGGGCTTCAAGTGAATAGTGTGTTGCTTCCAGGAGGGGAATTGGCGAAGCCCTTGCAACAGAATGTTTCAGTTCTGCAGAGAGAAAGGCCTGTGCTCCTGCAGCAGCAGCTTCATTGATCAGTACAGGATCAAAGCCAGATCCCCCAACGACAGCAAGCCGCCTGATATCACCGACACTGCCCCAGATCCGGAGTGAAGTTCCAAGATGATCAGCGATCATTGAAGGAGTGAGATGACAGTCTCCAACCACCCCGAGTGAGAGAGAACGGAGAGAACCAAGTCCGAGCAGGCCGGCCAGACAATGATTCACCCCGTTCACTGCCAGGTCGTAGTTGGTATGCATGACATACACATTGATTCCATTGCTGAGAAGATCACGAAGCAGTGAGGCATCTGATCCCTTTATACTGGTAAGGGGATACCAGAAGGGAGTATGATGGGCGACAATCAGATCTGACCCGAGTTCTATCGCCTGCCTGACGACTGATGCAGTGACATCAAGACAGGTACAAACCTTGGTAATCTCATGCTTCCCCTCGACAATCAGACCAATCTTTCCCTGATCAAACGGTTCAGCCAGTTCGGGCGGGGCGAAGGCTTCCAGATCGCGGATAATGTCATCCAGGTACATCATCTTCTCCCGTCCCATGTCATTTTTCTGAGCAGCAGGACTACAAATGATGGCAGGTAAGGCATGCCTGAACGGTTCATTGGTAAAGATCAGCCCCTGAGAAGAAGTGGAGGATGATCATGAATGATAGATACACGCTTCTGCATCTTCTCATCGATGAGCAGCTGAATCTCTCTAAGTTTGCGTGCAAATATCACCTCTTCAGATTCAGTCTCATCCGGGATACATCGGGGGTTCACGATCTCTTTCAGTCCTTTTAATGCTCGAATCTGCCGTGACAGAAGAATCCATTCAGCACATACATCAGAAGGAACCCCTTTTGATTCTGCACCAGAAGCATCAGAGAGGACAGCATCGTACCACTCAAAGAACGAGTTGATGTACTCACAAATTTCAGAGTCAACAAAGGGTTTTTTTATAAATCCACTGATCTGTTCTCCGAACCGGAGTATCTCATCTGCAAACACAACTTTTGCTGATGACATAAAGACCGGAATCTCCGGTCCCTGAGGAAGGTTCTTGATCAGATCAAGCGTATCCCACCCATCAAGGGGATCCATCATGATATCCAGAAGTACGAGATCGTAGTGTTCAGATTTCAGGCGCTGTATCCCGTGCCCTGCATTTTCCACTGCATTACAGGTGTATCCACACCTGGTCAGTGCTTCACTCTGTGCCTCCCTGAATACTGCCTCGTCGTCGATTATCAGTATCTTCTTCTGTTTCTGACCCATGAGCGCCCGACCCCTGCCCGTATCAACTATCATGTGTATGAAAGAGGGAAAAACACTTTCGTCCCCTCAATTCGGGAGGTTCTTCCGGGTTATTCTGGCAAGTTCTGCTTCACCCTTTGCAACCTCTCCGCTGCAGATGAAGACCGCTGAACGGATAAGATATACAAGGAACTGATCATCTGAAGCAGGTTCTGAAGAGTCAAGGATCTTTTCTGTCAGATCAAGTGCATCTTTATCAGATCCGGTCTGGAGCAGTACTATGGCATGGCTGATATATTCAGAACATCTTCCTGGTTTCAGCCTGCGACCCCTGCTTCCCGGTGCAAACCATGAGGGATGATACGTACGCCTCCACTCGATGATGTTCAGGAGTTGGCCGGCCTGCTCGAATATCATCTCTTCTGCAGGTGCATTTGTGACAATATCATGCAACCAGGACACTGCCCTGTCCAAATCCCCGTCATCACGTGAGACCTCCCTGACCGCAGCCTGAAATATCTGCTGAAGAGGGGACGGATACCTGCAACAGAACTTCGGGGCGATTCGATCAGCAAGCAGATACCAGAGTGCTGGGAGAAACTCCTGAACTGGAGAGTTGACAGAAATTCCCGTCTGATCAGCGGCATCCTGATCGATGTCTGAAACGGGGGGCTTAGATTCTGGATCCTTTTTTTGCTGCATGATCAGCCACTACCCCGGCCATTATCGTCATCACAGGAATTAGGAGATACCTAAGTCCAATCTGGGATGTATAGGAGATCAGATCGAGTCCACTCAGGGGGATCAGGATCAGAATATCAAGTGCCCAGTTTATCAAAAACCACGCCACAGCAGTGACATATCCGGCAGTCAGATACTCCCAACTCATGACCCTGAAGAGGTGAGCGATCAGGACTGCTCCGGTAAGAGATCCAATGATGATCATGATGCTCTTGAAAAGTTGCTGATCGATCAGGAGTTCTCCGCCAGAATAGAAGGGTATTGCCAGCAGAAACGGAATGAGCCAGGTCAGTACACCATACAACAGGACACGAATGCTGTCACGCATAGATGCCCTCATCATCTGCATGTGCCAGACTCGAACTGATCTCAATACGCACAATTCCTCTGGAAATCTTCATTTTCGCCTCTTGCTGAATTATTCATTAAGAATATATAACTGATCTGACCGCGAACAAGATAGTAGTATGGATAAAAGCATCGATGAGATCAACCGGCGGATACGGGAGGGATCAGCCAGGGTGGTCACTGCCGATGAGATGCCTGCAATTGTCAGTGAACTCGGGGAAGAAGGAGCCCTCAAAGAGGTGGATGTAGTAACCACCGGGACCTTCGGGGCCATGTGTTCCTCAGGTGCATTCCTCAATTTTGGTCATGCAGAACCCCCCATTAAGATGGAACGGATCTGGCTCAATGATGTAGATGCATACGGGGGTATTGCAGCTGTTGACACCTACATCGGAGCCACAAACAAATCAGTCACCAGGGCTGAGAGTTATGGGGGGGCTCATGTTATCGAGGATTTCATCGCAGGAAAAGCGATCGAACTCAGGGCACAATCCTCGGGATCCGATTGTTATCCACGCCGCAATATTACCACCGAAATTCGGCTTGAAGATCTCAACCAGGCGATCATGGTCAATCCACGCAACGCCTACCAGCGGTACGACGGAGCAACCAATACTTCAGATGACACCCTCTACACCTACATGGGGACCCTCCTTCCCCACTCAGGGAATGTGACATATTCAGGTGCAGGGACTCTGAACCCACTCTGCAACGATCCTGCCCTCAGGCTCATTGGAAGCGGAGTGCCGATCCTCCTCGGGGGTGCACCAGGGATGGTTGTCGGTGAGGGAACGCAGCACTCTTCTGCAGGAAACTTCGGGACCCTGATGACAACTGCCGACATGAACGAGATGTCCACCGACTTCCTCAGAGCCGCATATATGTACCGGTACGGCCCCACCCTGTATATGGGAGTCGGTGTTCCCCTGCCAGTCCTTGATATCGAGGTGGTCAGGAGAACCGCGATCAGGGATGAGGAGATCCCGGTAAGCATCAAGGATTACGGAGTCCCCTCAAGAAGCCGGCCGGTCATTACTCAGGTCAGTTATGCTGATCTGAAAACCGGCAGGATCGATCTCAACGGGGAAGAGGTCAGGACCTCGTCTCTCTCCAGTTACCGGAATGCCCTGAAGGTTGCCAGAACTCTGAAGCAGTGGATCGAAGACGGACAGATGACACTGTGTCTTCCGACCAGACGTCTTGACCCCTCAAAGCAGGTCAAGCCGATGAGAGAGACCCGGAAGGTTGCACTGGTCCAGGAGATCATGCAGCGAAAGGTTGTCACGATCAAGGAGGATGAAGAGATACCCGAGGCAGCCAGAAAACTTCTGAAGGGTGAGACAAATCATCTGCCGGTACTCAACGAACAGGGCAGACTTGTCGGAGTGGTAACCACGTTCGATGTCGCCAAGGCAGTCGCTCATCCGGAACGCAGAGTACGGGTAAAAGATGTCATGACCAGGAATGTGATCACAACACGGTCAGATGAACCGGTTGATATCGCTGCACAAAAACTGGATCACCACCGGATCAGTGCTCTTCCGGTCGTGGATGCACAGAACCAGTGCATTGCCATCCTTCATGCAAGTGATCTCGGTAAACTCTTCAAACCCGGAGGTCAGGGAGTATGAAACTTCTGGTAAAACTTTCACATAAGAGCAGGCCGATAATTGCCGAGGTTGTCAAGGATACCGGAGTGCTGATCAATGTTGACCGGGCACGATCAGATGCACATGAAGGAGAAGAGGCCCTGGTAGACGTTCCTGACGAATCCTGTAAACTCGTCAGTGAAAAGATGCGGAGCCTCGGTGCAGAAGTAAGTATCCTTGAAGAGGGAATCCGCCATGATCGCGATGAATGCGTTGACTGCGGTTCCTGCATCAGTGTCTGTCCGAAGGAGGTATTCTCATTTAACAGTGAATGGGAACTTCAGGTTGAGACAAAACGCTGTATACTCTGTGGCAGGTGTGTAATTGCCTGCCCACACCAGGCCCTTTCAAACAATGATATCTGATGTCAGTCAGGTATCATTTCGAGTTACATGAGACGATAGCCACAATAGTGGCAGATCGAGACGAAGATATCAGGATCGCATGCCAGGGTCTTGCCGATGCAAGGCATGAGGTTGAAAGGTATATCCTCGTTGATCCCTTTTTCAGAACAAGCTTTGATCCACTTGCAGTAACCACGACATCCCCAATCATCAACCGGATGGCAGATGCCGCAGAGAAAGCCGGGGTCGGGCCCATGGCAGCGGTCGCAGGGGCGGTTGCCACCTTTGCACTCCAGGATGTGATCACACAGGGATGCAAGTTCTGCCTGATAGATAACGGTGGAGATATTGCTCTGGTCACTGACCGTGAGGTAACCATCGGACTTTTTGCAGGTGAATCACCCCTATCAGGAAAATATGCATTTCTTGTAAGGCCAACTTCAGGAATATATGGAATCTGTACTTCATCGGCAACCGTGGGCCCCTCTATATCACTTGGGGTTGCAGACAGTGTCACAGTCTTCAGCCCTGATCCCATTCTTGCAGATGCTGTGGCAACCGCTGTGTGCAACGAACTCACACCTGAAGATCACAGATGCCTGGAAAGATTGCCAGTAGGTATCGACGGAGTCTTTGCAGTCTTCGGAGATAAAAGCGTGATATGGGGAGAGATTCCAAAAATAATTCTGGCAACTGTTGACGAGAGCCTCATAACTGCCGGAGGGATCACCAGTCATGGCGATCACCGATAAGAATCTCAAACAGGGTAACTAACAGGCACCTGGAAACAAGACCCTGTATCAACTATTCTAATACTACTATCCAGGGAGACTGCCTCATCCGGATTACCACAATGAGGTAATGACGGAGTAACCGATTCAGGCTGAGCCCAACTCTTTGTAGATCTTTTCCTGCGGAATACCTGCCGATACAGATTCATTTCCGATATTGTTTCTGATATCAGGAGTTTCAGATCTCACCGGGCAATTCCAGAACGGGTACGCACAGGAACGGTTAAGGTTCTCCTCTGAGCAGACTGCTTTTCCATGCAGATACCAGAGGTAAAAGCAGTGCGGTCGGTTACCTTTTACTGAGTGAGGCTGATTAGTGGACGTTTCTTCACCCTGCATTATGCAATAGTACCGTTATGCACCAGAGGTTATACAATTTATCCATAGCGAGCTCAGGGCAACCATCAGATAACACATAAAAAATGTTCCCGGTCGGGATGACCGGAGTGTATCAGATCTCAGTTCGAATTTTTGTCAGCCGTTTCAACATCATCAAAGACTGCAATGACAGATGAATCTGGTGCAGGAGTCAGCATGCTGACAACATAGATTGCAATGAGAGCAATAATAAATCCTGGTACTATCTCGTACAGATTGAATAGGTTGAGCTGTTTCCAGATGAGAACAGTCACACCACCGCTGATAATTCCGGCAAGGGCACCAGCTTTTGTCATGCGTCGCCAGAAGAGGGCCATCAACAGTGCAGGACCAAAGGCAGCTCCAAATCCTGCCCACGCATAGGAGACAATACCGTACACAAGGCTGTCAGGATTGAGACCAAGAAGAATAGCAATGCCTGCAGCGACAAGCACTGATATCCTGCTCACCCATACTCCTTCTTTTTCACTTGCATTCGGACGCACGTAAGTCCTGTAGAGATCTTCTGATACAGCAGAGGAGGTAACCAGAAGTTGTGAGGATGCAGTGCTCATAATTGCTGCAAGAATACCACAGAGGATTATCCCGGCAAGGAACGAGAAGAAGATCTGATCGGTCATCACCATGAATACTGTTTCTGATGCAGATCCCACGAGTGGTTGTGAAAGGAAGACCTTTCCCACGAGACCGATTGCAACTGCTGCTACAAGGGAGAGAATAACCCAGATCATTGCAACAAGCCGGGCATGTCCGATCTCTTTGGGATCACGGATAGCCATGAACCTGACAAGGATATGGGGCTGGCCAAAGTATCCGAGACCCCACGCCATAAGAGAGATGATCGCGATTGCCGTGAGCGGAGTCCCATCAGCATCAGCAAACGGATTGAGCAGATTGGGATTTGCTGCATTGATTGTATCGATTGTTGCAACCGGCCCACCAAGGAGACCTATCGCCGCAATAGGAACAATCAGGATGGCAAAGAGCATGAGAAGGCCCTGGAAGAAGTCAGTCCAACATACCGCCATAAACCCTCCAAAAAAGGTGTAAACCACAACGATAAGAGAACCGATGAGAAGTGCTGTGGTGTAATCAATCCCGAAGACTGTGTTGAAGAGTTTGCCTGTAGAGACAAACTGGGCAGACGTATACAGAAGGAAGAATATCAGGATGAATATCGCACATATTCCGCCGATGATATCTGACTTATCATGAAACCGGTTCTTAAAAAACTCAGGCAGGGTGAGAGAATCCCCGGCCTCCTGTGTATATATACGCAGACGTTTTGCTACCAGTTTCCAGTTCAGAAATGTTCCAATGATGAGACCCAGGGCAACCCATCCTGCCTGCATTCCTGATGCGTACGCCAGACCTGGCAGACCAATGAGAAGCCACCCACTCATATCAGATGCTTCAGCACTGAGCGAAGCAACATATTTATTCAGACCTCTGCTTCCCAGGATATAATCGGAAACATTGTGTGTCTTTTTATAGTATAATGCACCGACGGTGAGCATTAGAGTAAGATACACAACAAATGCGACAATGATGCCAATATCAGCGTTGACCATAGGAGTTCTCCACATATGCGAATTGTAACCAGCCGGGCTTACAGAGATGATTACTGGATGGTTACACCAAGCGCAGGTGAAGCGGTTGCCCCGGAAAGTAATTATAAGATGAGTACTTGAACCGGAGCCAGAAACAAAAAAAAGTGCAGGAGATCTTCATTTCAGGATGACTTCAAGATCCTCGAGCAGACCCTGAAGATCTTCTTCGTGTTCAACCTCCTGTGATATGATAGTCAGCACCATGTTGTATGTGATCGGATCCTTGTCTTTGACCACAGCCATCAGTCTGTTGTAGGTCTCAATCGCACACCGTTCTCCCTTGATGTTCTGCTCAAGGATGGCTCTGACAAAGGGATCGGACGGGACATCATACCCGCAGTTTGTCAGGTTGTACCATTCTTTGGGTTCAAGAACCGGGGTTCCCCCAAGTTGCATAATTCGGAGTGCGATCATATCTGCATGTCCAAGTTCCTCGGTTGCATGCTGGACAAGTTCAGCCATCACCGCATCCTTGGTCGGTCCCTTCACCACCTTGGCTCCGATCCAGTACTGATAGTACGCAAGCCACTCATCGCTCAGGGCTTTGTTGAGTAGCCCGATGAGCTCATCAACGTCCATACCGACGATCATGCGTCCTTTCGTTCCCATAATTTACCTCATTGATCTCTGGAAATATAGAAAGAGCTGATCAATGATCTGAAGAAGTCACCAGAAGCAGATCGAAATTTATTATATGGATGCCAGTGATTGGCTGAAATTTTTCTGACCCCTTGGTTTCCACTGGAGCGCGGAATAATCAGAGTTTTTTTGGTGAAATTTCACCGATTGAAAAATATCTGGCAGAAACAGATCAAAGTGTTCAAATAATGCGTACTCATCATCAACCCGGGCGTGGTGGAAAAATAAACCCAGCCACATTCATCATATTTCAGGGTGATCTGCGCCATCATTTCAGACCCACAAACTCTTTCCTTGTGCTGACAAAATAACCTTCAGGAGAGAGTATGCGAACATCCATCATCATTGTACTCATGTTGACAGGACTGTTGATCATGCCCCTGGAGGCTGATATCGCAGTTACGGGCATGAAACAACAGACATACCAGTATATCATCAACAACACTGAGGCGTTTCCTGATTACCAGTTCCTGACAAGCAGTGAGATCTGGAATTATGAATATCCCTCACTGGTGATCAATGGAACATTTGGTGGCGGGTACAAACTGGATGGATTTGTCCTGCATGCGATCAGACAGAATGATCTGGATCCTGTAATCAGGGCAGAACTCAGCTCATCAGATCACGAGAAGAAGAACCTCTCTGCATATTTTGAATCTGCTCCGATGGCAACATCGGACCTGCTGCTTCCTGTGGCAACCACCCTCAATGAGACATTGGCGATTCGAAACCTTACCGTTCTGCTCAGGATAGATGAGATCAGTAACAGGACCATGAATGTAACCAGACTGAAGACTGTCTACCAGTATGAAAATGGCACAAGTTCAGAAGAGTTCGAGCAGAGTAAACCGGAGGAGAACAACTCAGATGCTTTGAATGATATCAACCAGATGTTCTCACCAGATACACTGCTGGAGAAGATCTGACTGCAGTGTTCATACGCAGTCAGACAACCAGAACGGATAAATTAGTCAGAAGAACCAGATGATGTACAGCCTTGATCTTCTTCTTCTCAACCTCTGGTTCTTTTTTGTTCCCTTCCTATCGGGTTTGTTCATCATTCTCATTCTAATCAGACGGAGAATCTGGTGAACCACCTCTTACTTTCACTGGTATCTGCATTGATCGGAACCATCATCACTGAATACCTGGTCTTGTTGCTGTTGATCAGAAGAGATCCTCTCAACCTTTTCGTCTACACAGTACTCATAAACGCTGTCACCAACCCCCTGATGAATTACGGATTTATCGTTCTTGATATTCAGTTGATCCCGCTTGAAGCAGGAGTGATACTGGCAGAGATGATCCTGATCTGCCAGTTAGCCGGAATGGGTATGCGATACGCCGGAATCTGTTCGCTCTGTGCTAATGGAGTTTCAGTATTAACCGGTTTATTCTGGCAGATCTCTCATTAACTTAAAGTTAGTCATGACGCATTTTTGAAACTGAATTTTTTGAACGCTTTTTTGAGATATAGATTCAATTTTTAGATATCTATCCGCTGACCGAGCAATCATTATGTAGTATTGATAACGAATGTTGAAAAACAATTATATAGAACTACATTACAACAGATATGGTGACCACGTATGATTAATTCCGCAGATGAAGGGGCTCCGCAGGAACCCAGAGAAGATCAGGGTGAAGCCGGAGAACTGACTCCTGAGGAATCTCCTCCACAGGATGAACGCACTCCCCTTGAGATCCTGCAGGGTGAGTACGACGAACTCCACAATCGTTATCTGAGACTTGCAGCTGACTTTGAAAATTTCAGAAAAAGAAGTGCCCGTGATATTGAGTCACGCACCAGCTCGGCAATCGAACGGTTTGCAAAAGACATGCTTGAGGTTGCTGACAGCCTTGAACGTGCACTTGTTTCAGAGGGCGCCGACCATGAAGGGATGAACCAGATCAAGAAACTACTTGAAAATGTTCTTGACAGGCAGGGGATCGCGTCTTATGAATCATCTGGTGAAAAATTTGATCCAACCCGTCATGAGGCGATCGCCTATATTCCGTCCGATAAGGATGAAGGGATCGTCTGTGATGAAGTCTGTAAAGGCTACTGCTTAAGCAGCAAAGTTATCAGACCGGCAAAAGTTACAGTATCACGCGGAAACGAAGCAGATCAATCAAAGGAGTAATAAAAATGGCTAGTGAAAAAATTCTGGGTATCGATCTCGGAACAACCAACTCATGCATGTCGATCATGGAGGGTGGAAAGGCAGTCGTCATTCCAAACGCTGAAGGTGGCAGAACCACTCCATCAGTCGTAGCCTTCACCAAGGATGGAGAAAGACTGGTCGGCAGCCTTGCAAAGCGTCAGGCCATCACCAACCACCAGAACACGATCATATCGGTAAAACGCAATATGGGAACTGACAAGAAGTTCAATCTCAACGGAAAGAACTTCAGCGCTCAGGAGATCTCTGCGATGATCCTTCAGAAACTCAAGAGTGATGCTGAGGCATATCTTGGGGATGAGATCAAGAAAGCAGTCATCACCGTCCCTGCGTACTTCAATGATGCCCAGCGACAGGCAACCAAGGATGCAGGAACTATTGCAGGCCTTGAAGTTCTCCGTATCATCAACGAGCCGACTGCAAGTGCCCTTGCATACGGTATCGACAAAGAAGAGGACAAGACCGTTCTGGTATACGACCTTGGTGGCGGTACATTCGATGTCTCCATTCTGACCCTTGGTGACGGAGTCTTTGAGGTTAAGGCAACCGCGGGTAACAACCATCTTGGTGGCGACGACTTTGATAAGTTAGTCACTGACTTCCTGGTCGAGGAGTTCAAGAGGAAGGAGGGCATCGACCTGACCAAGGACCCGATGGCCATGCAGCGGCTGCGTGATGCATCTGAGAACGCAAAGATCGAACTTTCACAGAAACAGAAGACCAATGTCAACCTGCCGTACATCACCACCGACTCAAGCGGTCCGAAGTTCCTGGACATCGACCTGACAAAATCCAAGTTCGAGCAGCTCATCGGCAACCTGGTTGAGAGCACCATCGGACCGGTCAAGCAGGCACTTTCAGATGCAGGCATGACCCCGTCTGATATTGATCATGTGCTCCTCGTAGGAGGTTCCACCCGTGTCCCGCTCGTTCAGCAGAAGGTCAAGGAGATCCTTGGAAAAGAACCAGACAAGGGAATCAACCCTGATGAGTGTGTTGCAGTTGGTGCAGCAATTCAGGGAGGCGTACTCGGCGGTGAGACCAGTGATATCGTTCTGCTCGATGTAGCCCCGCTGACCCTCTCGATCGAGACCCTTGGTGGAATCGCAACCCCGATCATCGACCGGAACACAACCATCCCGACCAAGAAGAGCCAGGTCTTCTCCACTGCAGCAGACAACCAGACTTCAGTTGAGATTCATGTTGTTCAGGGTGAGCGAAAACTTGCAGCTGACAACTTCACGCTCGGGAAGTTCATGCTGACCGGTATCCCACCGGCACCACGCGGCATCCCCCAGATCGAGGTCACCTTCGATATCGATGCAAACGGTATCATCCATGTATCTGCCAAGGACCTTGGCACCGGTAACGAGCAGAAGATCACCATCAAGGGAAGCAAGAAGCTCTCTGATGATGAGATCGAGCGGATGGTTGACGACGCAAAGAAGTTCGAGGAAGAGGACACCAAGAAGAAAGAGGAGATCGAGGTCCGCAACAGTGCCGATATGGCAGTCTTCTCTGCTGAGAAACTCCTGAAAGAGTCTGAGGACAAGATCGAAGAGGAAGACAAGACCAAGGTTCGTGAACAGATCGATACAGTCAAGAAGGCACTCGAGGGAACCGACTCTGAGCAGATCAAAAAGGCGATGGAAGCTCTGACCGAGGCTGTCTACACCATCACCACTAAGATCTACCAGAAGGTTCAGCAGGATCAGGCAGCCCAGCAGCAGGCCGGAGGCGCAGGAGAACAGCAGAGCTCAGGACCTTCTGACGACAACGTCGTTGATGCTGACTTCACCGAGAAGAAGGAGTGAACCTGAATCATGGTTGCGGGAGATTACTACGACAGACTCGGCGTCTCACGGACAGCCGATGATAAGGAGATCAAGAAGGCCTACCGCAACCTTGCCCGTAAGTACCACCCTGACGTAAACAAGGATCCCGGAGCAGAGGACAAATTCAAGGAGATCAACGAGGCGTACAGTGTTCTGTCTGATGTCCAGAAGCGGGCCCAGTACGATCAGATGGGGCATGAAAACTTCACCAACGCCTCCAAGGGATCCTACGGCGGTGGGGGGTACAGCGGAGGGTTTAACGCAGACTTCTCAGGATTTGGAGATATCTTCGACTTTGCCAGCGATATCTTCGGAGGGTTCGGAGGCGGAAGGCAGCGTGGGCCGCGGAGGGGTGATGACCTCCTCATGCGGCTGGACATCACACTGAAGGATGCCACATTCGGGCTCGACAAAGAGATCGAGGTGATGCATGCTGAGGCCTGTCAGACCTGTGAAGGTACTGGCAGTGAGAACCGGAACCTGAAAAACTGCCCCAAGTGTGGCGGATCAGGGCAGATCAGACAGCAGACCCAGACTCCCTTCGGTAACTTTGTCAGGCAGGGAACCTGTGACCTCTGTCACGGACGGGGAAAAGTACCTGAAAAACCCTGCTCCACATGTCACGGTACCGGTCATTCCAAGGTCCGCAGAAAGGTATCAGTACATATCCCTGCCGGTGTAGATACCGGAATGCGCTTGAGGATGGATGGGTACGGCGAGGCAGGTGATCACGGTGCCCCGAACGGAGATCTGTACATCGAGATGCATGTCAAACCTGACTCGCGATTCCAGCGTGAAGGTGACAATCTCGGGACTAAAGTTCAAATCTCACCGGCCCAGGCAGTCCTTGGAACATCAGTTGAGATAGAGACGATCGATAACCGGAAACTCGACGTGAAAGTTCCTGCAGGCACCCAGGGAGGAAAACGTCTCAGGGTTGCAGGAGAAGGAGTCAGGCGGAGAGGAAGACATGGCGATCTCCTTGTCCTTGTAGAGGTCGTCATTCCGAAAAATATCCATGGTGAGGTCAAAGAGTTGTACGAAAAGATCCTTGCACATGAAGGGCACAAGCCCCGAAGTGATGGAGATAAGAAAGGATTCTTTGAGTCAATTCTTGGCGGTAGTTAACAGTCAGTAATGAGGCGGCAAGAGCCACCTCCAATCTCTTTATGAAAACCCTTAATTGGATTTAGACGTAAATTACATATTATGGGCAATCTCCTTCTTGTTGACGATGCAGCATATATGCGCAGGCTCATCGGCATCATGGCAAAAAAAGGAGGGCATGAGGTAATAGGTGAGGCGGAGACCGGAGAGCAGGCGATAGATCTTTTTTTGCGGCTCTCTCCTGATCTGGTCATACTTGATATCCTGATGCCTGATATGGACGGACTTGCTGTTTTAAAAAAAATCAAAGAACTGAAGAGTGACGCAAAAATTATCATGTGCACGGCATCAGAGCAGTCACACCATGTACAGGAAGCAATCTCCTCCGGGGCAAAAGGGTACATTGTAAAACCTTTCACACAGGAGAGTCTGAACGAGAAGATCAACGCTGCCCTTGCATCATAACCTGACTCGCCTCTTCTGATAATTCCACATCTTTTATGCATTCCCGGCCAACAGTAGACAGTGAAACTGATCTTTGAGCTCTGGGGCGAACATCCGGAGATCCCCAGGGCTGAAATATCGTGCCTGGGCAGAGTGATCGATCACCGGCTCCAGGTTGCGGTCATTGATATACCTGATCCGGTATCTGTCCAGAGGCTTGCATACACGCACCGGGTGATGCGGTACCTGGGAGATTGTTCTGCTACCGAAGAGTCATTCACCAGGATGCTGACCGATCTCTCCCTCACATCTGACCAGCCATTCTGTGGGAGAGTAAAAAAGATGGACGGTTCAGAGATGAGCCATTCAACCACCCAGATGGAGCGACTAATCGGAACGCACATCGAAGGACCTGTCTCTGTATCAGCACCGGAAAAGGTGTTTCGTGCCATTGCTTCAGGGGACAGGATCTATTTCGGAGAAGTACTCTGGGAACTCGATCGTGGCCCGTACCATGAGCGAAAACCCGGTAACCGAGAGTTCTTCCACCCAGGTGTGATGATGCCACGGATGATCCGTTCCCTCGTGAACCTTGCCAATGCAATGCCTGGGGAGACGGTTCTGGATCCCTTCTGCGGAACAGGAGGGACCCAGATAGAAGCAGAACTTATCGGGTGCAATGCAATTGGGACTGATGCAGATCCCTTTATGATTCAGGGAACACGACTGAACCTGCCTGGATCAAAGGCAGCCATCGCCGATGTCAGATACCTTCCATTCCCTGATAACTCAATCGATCATGTGGTATCAGATCTACCATACGGGCAGTCAGTATTCATCATCGGATCAGCACTTGAGGAACTGTACCAGAGTGCTCTTGGAGAGATACTCAGGGTCACAAAGCCTGCCATGAGATCGGTGATCGTGACTCACCGGGATATCAGACCACTCGTTGCAGAGTATTTCACGATCTGTGAATATTTCGAACAGCGGGTACACCGAAGTCTCACCAGACGTATTCTTGTGATAACACACTGACTGGATCAGTCATACATATCATAAAGGTTGATCCGAACAATAGAAGAGAGTTCAAGGTCATAACGAGGCTGCTCTTTCAGAGAACATATGGCATTTACATTCTTTTTCAGAGATGCCCAGACCCTTCGTCTGGCAATAGAACATGTACACCCCTATATCCAGAGCAGATCACGAATAACAATATGGAGTGCTGGATGCGCAATGGGGCAGGAGCCCTACACGTTTGCGATCATCCTCCGCGAGATCATCGGCCCATACCTGTTCAGAAATGTCAGGATCTACGCAACTGATCTAGATCAGTACGGAAACTACGGAAAGATAATCAGCGAGGGGAAATATCCCCTAAAAGATCTGGAAAGGATTCCGGAGGGCATTCTGGCACGATACTTTTCTCCTGTCACCGATGATCCCTCACAGCGTATCATATCAGAGGAGATCAGAAATGCTGTTGAGTTCCAGCAACATGATCTCCTGTCCTTTGAGCCGATCAGAACAGGAGTTCACCTGATCATCTGTAAAAATGTTCTCCTTCACTTTTCAGCAGAAGAGAGGATGAAAGTCTGGATGATGTTCTACAATGCACTTGAAGAAGGGGGTTTTATGCTTCATGAGCACACTCAGAAGTTACCAGATGAACTGAACGATAAGTTTGAGCAGATCGTCATGAACGCACAGATATTCAGAAAACTCGTGAGATAATATGCAGATCCGAAACCTGACCGGACAGAGCACTGAGTATACCTCCAATGTCTACCACGTTACCGGTGATTACCTGCAGCTGAGTGATCAGAGCAGTCTCATCGATGTCGGCCGTGATGTGAGCATACTTGGAGAACTCAGATCCATCCGGACAGGTATTGGAAAGAAACCAGTTGACCAGATCTTTCTCACCCATTCGCACTTTGATCATGCAGGACTTCTTCATGAGATCCTTGACAGATACCCGGTTCCGGTCTACGCCCATCCGGAGAGCAGGGTACAGGGGATAATCCCATTGGATGACAGACAGGTTGTCTATATCGGGGATCACAACTGCGAGGTGATCTGGGGAAGGACTCATAGTGAGGATTCAGTCTGTTACTTCTGCCATGACGATGGAGTTCTCTTTTCAGGAGATATCCCAATACGAATCTACACAGATGACGGTGTATACGACCCTGCTTTTCTCCCGGTTTTTGACCAGATCTGCTCGTACGAGGTGAGAGAGATCTATCCCGGTCATGGAGATCCCATCCGTGAAGGAGTCAGACACATGCTTGAAGAGTCACTGCGCAACCTGAAGAGGAGCAAGTTTGTCTGAATTGGTCATGAAGGGGACCGGGGTCCCTATATGGATAAAACCCATTGAACCAGGACTGATCAACTGCAGGCAGGAGAGAGGAGGCACAACGGTATGGAGGTAAGAAACCTGACCGCGAAGTCTGAAGTCTACACCTCAAATGCATACCTTTGTTCCCCGTCATTACCTGATAGCGATTCAGAATCTTATGACGGAAAAAACTGCGGAATTCTCATCGATACCGGATGCGATCCTCTGATTCTTCCAGCACTTAAGCAGATCGAGTATGAGAACAGGAGACAGCCTGTATGTCAGGTGATACTGACCCACAGCCATTATGATCACACCAAGATACTCAGGGATATCAGAGGAATTTGGCAGGTGACCACATATGCATATTCTGCGTACCTGAACGGAATTGATCACGTGATAAAAGGAGGGGAGACCGTGCAGGTGAACGGAAATAATTTTGACCTCATCCACGTTCCCGGACACAGTACCGACTCGATCTGTATCTATTGCCAAGAAGAACAGGTGCTCTTTTCTGGCGATTCTCCCCTGATGATCTGGGGAACTGAAGGAACGTATGAACTATCGTTCGTCAAAGCATTTGAGAAACTTGTCCAACTCCCGGTGCGTACAATATACCCAGGCCACGGAGATGTGATCGCCAAAGACTGTAACAGGATCCTGGATCAGTCACTCAGAAACCTGCGGAAAAGCAGGGTACTCTGATCTGACTTCGATTAATCTATAAAAAATCAGATTTGAATAGGTTTTCTGGCAGGTATCACTTTATTTCTACACCGCCCATTTATGAGAGGTGAAAACGGCAATCCTTGGAGGCGGACTTGCAGGGGTAACCCTGGCCCACCTCCTTTCCAAACAGGGTGAAGATGTTCTGGTACTTGAACAGGACTCCCGTATCGGGGGTCTCTGCAAATCCATCAGTACTGATGGCTTCACGTTTGATATCGGCGGTTCTCATATCATCTTCTCCCGGGATCAGGAGGTTCTTTCATTTATGCATCAGGTTCTCGAAGAGAACCGGGGTGAACGAAAGAGAGATACAAAAATTTTTTATAAAAATCGTTATATTAAATATCCCTTCGAGAACGGACTGAGTGAACTTCCCAAAGAGGACTGTTTTGTCTGTCTGAACGAATTCATCAGAACACTCGTTGCCCACGAGAAAGGTGAACTGAAAGATCCAAAAAATTTCAGTGAGTGGATCTATCATACATTTGGAAAAGGCATTGCAGAAGCATACCTGGTTCCCTATAATGAGAAGATATGGAATTACCCACTCGATCAGATCTCTGCTCACTGGGTTGAGGGTCGTGTTCCCCGTCCGCCGGTAGAAGATATTATAAAAGCTGCTGTCGGGGTTGAGACCGAAGGATATGCACATCAGGCAGTCTTTTCGTACCCGGTGACCGGGGGGATTGAAGCACTTATTGAGGCGATTGCTCGTCCGGTATCGGATCGGATCAGGACCGGGTTTACGGTAACTGACATTAAGAAAACCGGAGACGGGTGGGAGATCAGTAACGGAACTGAAACAATCAGGGCTGACAGACTGATCAGCACCCTGCCTATCCAGATACTACAATCATGCCTGAGTGATCTTCCTGAAAAGGTCAGTACTGCCATCAGCGATCTCAAATACAACTCGATAGTCTGTGTAGGAATCGGGCTGAACGGGCAGACACTCCCCTTCTCCTGGATGTATATTCCTGAGAAAGAGGGAACAGCCGCAAACAGAATATCATTCCCATCAAATTTCTCAACAGAGGTTGCTCCGGATGGGTGTTCATCAATCCTCGCTGAGATCACTTACAATGCCGGAGATCAGATTGATCAGATGAGCGATGCAGAAGTTGTAAGGGAGACGATCAATGCTCTGGCAACTGCAGGAATCCTTGACCCGGATCATGTCAGGTCCGCCCTTGCAGTTCGGCACCGGTTTGCCTATGTCGTGTACGATCTCGCATGGCAGCAGAATATGAAGATTATTAAGGAACACTTCTCATCAGCCAACATATCTCTTGTCGGACGATTCTCCCAGTTTGAGTACCTTAACATGGACGGGGTCATCAGATCAGTCTTTGATTTTGTAAGGAGTTCATGATGGATGTCAACTTTGTCGTCGAAGACATGTTCCTCTTCAAGTACATCGGATGTTCAACCGTGGCCCGCACCCTGTATAAAACCCTGAAACAGGAGTCTGATCTGAACCTCACGTGGGAGCGGTTCAGGTACGATGCCGACATCTCCCATTACCACACCTTCGGTCCGATTGCTCTCTTAAACCGGAGACTATCAGGTGGTAAAAGAATCCTCACCGCCCATTCGACTCCACGGGTCAACATCGGCAATCTTGCACTCACCAAGGCGATCAACAAACGGTATCCTGACATCTACCGGAAATTCGATCATATCGTGACCATATCTGAATCATGTGAACAGGAGGTTCAGGAGATGGTGCCAGATGTACCGGTGACAAGAATTCCAAACGGAATCAACAGGAGTTGCTTTCAGCCGTCACCGGAGAAGCGGATTGCATTCAGGGAGATGCATGGAATCGGAGAGGATGAACAGATGATCCTGACCGTGGCCCAGGTAAGCCCGCGGAAAGGGTTTTATGACTTCATGGACCTTGCATCCAGAAATCCAGATACAAGGTTTGTCTGGGTAGGAGGATTTCCATACGGCCTTGCATCCAAAGATTACCTGAAGATCAAGTGGCTCATTCAGCAACGAACTGACAATGTCATGTTCACCGGGTTTGTCCGCGATATCGCTGAAGCATACTGTGCTGCAGACATCTTCTTTATGCCGACATTTGCAGAGACGTTTGGGCTGGCAGTATTAGAAGCACAGGCTTGTGGTCTGCCGGTTGTCGCGAGAAGTATCCCTGAATTCCATGAGGTATACGGTGATACGATCAGGTACTTTTCAACTGTTACCGATGCAGAACGCGAGATCAGGGATGAAACTTCGCTCCGGACCTGTGCGGCACATTCACGGGAAGCTTCATCACGGTATGATATCACGGACGTCTGTTCTGCACATATCAAACTATACCAGGAGATTTTCAACACATGATATCAGTAATTGTTCCTTCATTTAACGAAGAAGAGCGGATCGATGGGTGCCTCTCCTCGCTCTCTCACCAGACTCTGCCCAGGGATCGCTACGAGATAATCGTTGTCGATGGCGGATCAAAAGATAAAACCCGCGAGATTGCAGAGAAGTATGCTGACACGGTCTTCATCCAGACCAGTCCGAAGGTAGGGGGTGCCCGCAATGACGGTGCAATGAAGGCAAGAGGAGAGATCCTGGTTACCACCGACGCTGATACGTATCTACCACCGGACTGGCTTGAGCGAATCGAGAAAGGTTTTACTGATCCCAGGGTTGTGATGATCTACGGCCCGGTCAGACCGATAGAACGCACTCTCAAAAACCGGTTGTACCTTTTCTTTGCAAACACCTTTGCAGGTATCGGGTATCTGACCGGAACGATCCTCTTTACTCTTGGATGTAACAGTGCATTCAGACGTGATGCATTCATGAGAGCAGGGATGTACCGGGTTTCTGATGCCGGTGATGATCTGGAAGTTGCTCACCGGATGAAGAGAGAAGGGAAGATTACGTTTGACAGGCGGCTGTGGGTGGGCTTCTCTATGAGACGGTATGATCAGTTCGGTGCATTGAAATCAGTGTACGAGTGGTTTTACATCGTCTTTCATGGGGGAGACGCTGATAAGTACTCATATACGAGGCGTGAATACCGCTAAATAGCATCTTTTTCAGAACCGGAAGCCAGTGATATAATGCAAAAGATCTCACCAGATCGGGATATCTTCGCATCAGGCTGGAATGGTTCTTAAACATGAATAGACAATCCTATAATAGTCTGATACTATCCCGCACGCTAACAGGCAGGTACAGGTAATGTTTGACCATCCAAAAAACGCACTCACCGAGGTACTCATCGTTGAGGATGATGAGATCATCGCATCGCTGATCGAGAAATTTCTTCTTCAGCGTGAGTACGTGATAACCGCGAAGGTTAGTACCGGTGAAGAAGCACTCTACAAGGTCGCCGAACATCTGCCAGATATCGTACTGATGGATATTAATCTCGCAGGAAAGATCGACGGAATCACTGCGACAAAATACATCACCGCAATATTCAGAATTCCGGTTATCTTCCTTTCGGCCCAGGATGATGAGAAGACACTGAACCGTGCAGCCCATGCCGAACCTGCAAGTTTCATCATCAAACCATTCAGTGCAAAAGACCTTTACTCAAATATCGAGATCGCACTGCATAATGATCGGCTGCTCAAACGATCCAAAGACTTCCAGTTCAGTAAGATTCGCAGGGTTGCGCGAGCTGCGCTTTCAGAACTCGATGCATATTTCATCCTTGATATCAGGGGAAGAATCCTCTTCATCAATCCGTATGGAGAGCATATCCTCAATGTATCACGCAATGACGTCATCAATGAACCGATCGGAAAGTTCCTGACATTTTACGATACCAGACAGAATATCATCTTCACCGATACATTCCAGGATGTCATCAGAGAGAGTCTGGTCCTTGGAATCAAACAGCACATCGCAGTCAAGATGAAAGACGGAACCTTCAGGCATGTTGTGATTCAGTCATCGTCTATCAGGGATGCAGCAAACGAGACGATCGGAGTGATGGTCCGGATGCATATGAAGATGAAGAACGAAGTATGATTCAGACAGGAGGGTTTATCTCTCCTCATGACTCACTTGTATAAGCACCTCAGTCCCGGTAGGGTAGTGGATATCCTAGAAGCCTGCGGAGCTTTTGACCCGGGTTCAAGTCCCGGCCGGGGCGCTACATTTTTCTTCTTTTTTTTATTTAGATCGTCTTCTTTTGTCATTTGAGGATTAATCCTTGAGTTAAATAGTATAAGAGGTAGAAATAATCGGATGTATTAACATTTCAGATTTCATGAGGAAAAGATGGATATAATGTATAAAAATTGAATATTTTCTAATGAATTAAGAAATTAGGATCGATATCTATCAACAAATTACAATTTAAATTACAAGCACCTAAAAATTTATTTATATTTGATATTTAATAGAATATTATATATATTATACATTTATATTTTAAATAAGTAATGAATACCATTCATGAATGCCTAAATCTCCATCGATCAAAGGCTTTATTTCTTTTCTTAATTTTCATTATTCTTCAAGGAGTTGTTGCTGATTCAATAAGCAGTTCTTCAAATTCAGGCGGTATATTTCATTACAACAATCCAATTACCCAATCTTCCACCACCAACACACCTATTTTTACAACAACAGACATTCATACTACTACTATTACTACACTACCAACAATCGGGAATCCTAAGATAGATACCTTTTCAAATCCAGGTGCATCCTCTCCCAATATGAATATAATTCTTAATCCCGGTTGGAATTTTATAACAACTCCATCCCCTTTAGTATCTGGGAAAAATACGTTTAATATTTTTAGAGATATAAACACAGGGGGGCATTCACTTTATGGATTTGATCCACAATCAGGGTGGAGAAGATTAAACAGTTCAGACTATTTTGAGCCCATCAGAGGGATCTGGATATATTCAATCAGACAAACATCTGTTCCACTTGAATTTGAAAATGGAAATTTTCAAAAACCAGAAGGAATCAACTTGAAAAAAGGATGGAATGCAATCGGTACCAGTTCTACTACAAAAATCTCCATCACAGATTTTTTGTCAACAGTAAATGATAAATGGGTTTTTTTTGTTCCTTTTAATTCCACAACTCAGATTGCAGAATCACCTTTAATTAGAGGATGGAAACCAGATATACTGGCTGAAGAATTCTCTATTCAGCCAGGGATAGCATATTGGCTGTTCATGAGTAGTGATGCTGATTTGACAAATCATAAAAAGATCTCTGACATTGCAGTATCCGGGACTGTTGCCTATAATACTGAAAGTGACGGGGGATGGAAATTCACAATTCCAGGTACAGTGAAAGGATCCATCTCCCCAGATACGGGAGTAGTTACTATCGAATCTTCAGATGCATATCTAACATATGCAGGAAAAAAATACCCAATTAAGATGAATATTAATGCTCTAATGAATCAAAAAAGTTGATTAACCTCATGTTTTGATGTGACAAGTGCTGAGAATCCGACTTAGTCAAATAATTAAAATGGAACGATCTGAAGAGATTATTTCTCTGATTCTGAATACGCTTACAATTCAGAAGGAGAGCATGAGCATTATGGAAATTGCTGACCTCACTGGAGTTCACCGTAATGTTCTTGCAAAATATATTAAAGTACTGGAAGGACAAGGAAAAATCGAAGTCTCACATAAAGGAACGAAAAAGTACATTCAACTAAGCCAGAGAATCCCAGGTTCTTTTTTAAAAATAATAACCACACATCCCTTTTTTATAACTAATAAATATTTATCAATAATAGAAACAGGCAACAATTTTTTTGAATTATATCACAAGGAAGAAATAATTAGTGATAGAAATACTAGTTTAACAGACTTTGAAGGATTATTTATTACCGATGATGTAAAAAAAGCACTCACTCTAGCGATAAGTGGAGAAAAATCAACATACAAGTTAGAAATTTTCCATCAGTCATCATCTCATTTTTACTTTTTGACATTTCTTCCGATAGTCCTGGATAATGGAAGAGTCGGAGCCGGAGTAATTGTTCAAGACATTTCTGAAAAAGAACAATTGATGAAAAATGTAGAATTGATAAATGTAGCATATCATGATCTTATAGAGAACCAGATTCATTATATCGTCCGGTTTAAACCAGATAATAGAATTTTATCTGCAAATAGTATTTTTATTCAACATACAGGTATAAGTGAACAGAACTTCTCTGGATCTCTGTTTATTCCCACATATCCAAAAGAAAGTTTTGACTCTGCATTAACCCAGTTATCATCAATCTCCAAGAATAATCCAATTATATCCCTTGATTTGAGAAGAATAGATGCAAATGGAGATTATTCTTGGGAAAGATGGAAAATTCATGGGATATATGACAAAGAATCAGGGTTATTATCTGAATATTCCGCAAGTGGATTGGACATTACTGAATTAAAACGAGCGGAACAAGAATATCAACACTTTCAAAAAAATTTAGAGTCATTAATAATATCCAGAACATCTGAACTTCGTGAGTTAAACAGCGAATTGATAACTGAAATTAATCGTCGGGAAAACATCGAACGTGAACTTAGAGTTACCAAATTTGTTATGGATAGTGCCAAAGATTATATTTTTCTTCTAAACTCCGAAGGTGATATAAAATATATGAATATTAGGGCAAAAGAAATTCTTTCACCGTCAAAAAATGAAGTTATAAATATCCGGAGTATTATCAGTAATGACCCATCTTCAGGGATGCAAAATCCCTTTTCTTTCTCCCTTGAAGAAATAGTTAATTTTGGAATACCTATAATAAAAGGATCTATTCAACAAGTTAACAAAAAAATAATTCCAATTGAAATAACAATGAATAAAATTGTAGATCAGGGAAACGTGGTTTTCTGTTGTATTGCCCGGGATATTACTGATCGTAAAAAAATTGAAGCTGATCTATTTCATTATCGTAAACATCTGGAGCAAATAATTGATGAACGAACTAAACGCCTTCATAGTGAGATAGAAGAGAGAAAAAAGATCGAGAATCGGCTTCGTAATTGTGAAGAGCATTATCGATTAATTGCTGATGATTCTGATGAGATGGTATTCATTTACCAGATTGACAAGGCAGAGTTTTTTGATTTGAACTCCAGAGCAGAGATATTTTTCTCAATTGATCGAGGTAATGTTAATAATTCAATACAGGAAAAACTATTACAAATCAGAATCGAAAATGGTGAAAAAATTCTGGATTTCTTCATTACCACTATTCATAATATGAAATCTCTTGAAGAACGGATATTCAACATCAGGATCGATATTGAGTCTGAATTAAAAGAGGTAAAGATTCAGTTTAAAGGGGTAATTTCAAATAATAATCGGTATATCAGGATTGGAATAACAGAAATTATTTCTGCCAGTTAAATATTCTATGGTATTAGGATATGAACGATTCAATTTAAACATTGCTATGAATAGGATGTTTTTTTCATTATTCGTTCACTTTGTTTCCACTCAGTGATATCTTGTATAAAAAGGATATATCCTACAGGATCACTCACACCTACTCCCCCATAAGGAATAATTTTCATTTCATAATATAATGACCCACCCTTTTTTGTATGATACAATTTATTAGATTTTACTCTCTCAAAATCATAAATCCCATTATATTCAAATATCTCCATTTTTTTTATCCGTGATATCATCTGATTACTAAAATTCGTATCTAAAAAAATATTATATGAATCATAATCAGAACTTTTTGAAAAACCAAAAAATTGTTCCAGGGCTTGATTTAAACTTTGAATTTTTCCATCAAGCCCAAATATCGCAATGCCAATTGGTGATAAATTAAATATTACCTGCAATAGACCTTCTTTTTCATTTAACTCCTCATTTGCATACGTCAGTGCAGAACAATTTTGTCGTATGCGATCGTCAAGTTCCGTGTTTGCCTTAACCAACTCTCGTTCCAGTTGGTTTAATCTAATATGATTTTTTACCCGGATAAGGAGTTCTTCAGGTTCTACTGGCTTCGTGAGATAATCCACCCCACCAATGCTGAATGCTCTCACTTTATCGAAAGAATCTGATAATGCTGAAAGAAAAATTACCGGAATTTTTTTGGTTTTTTCATTTGATTTAAGCTGGAGACATGTTTCATATCCATCAATACCTGGCATCATGATGTCCAAAAGAATGAGATCAGGTTCAATAAGACTAATTCTTTCCAGTGCTTTTTCCCCACTGGTGGCTATTAAAACCTGATAATTTTCCTGTTCCAGGGCAGCCTGAATCATTCCAACAGATGCTGGAGTATCATCGACCACCAAAATAATTGATGATTTTTCAAAGTTCTTATCATAACTCATAAAGAAAGACTCCTGATGTATGAAACAATGGCATCATCATTGAATTTCACACTATATTGACGGATTTTTCGAATAAAGGATGAATCAACATCCTCTTTTTCCTCTAATTGAATCAAAATCTGTTTAATCCGAGAAAAATTACCTTGTTTTGCACACAATTCAATTAGTTTTAGGATTTCTTCTGATGGCAGATGACCATTTTCAATTCTTTTTTCAATATATAATGAATTTGAGATATTATCTGAACGCAGCTCCTTCCAATTTATGTTGAGTTGTTTTCCAATCCGGTCTAATAATAATTCAATATCAACAGGTTTTACTAAAAAATCATCACACTTTGACTTAAAATCTTGTTCAAATTCACTTCCTAATACTGAAGCTGATATCCCAATAATCCTGATTGTATTAAATTCGGGATTATTCCTAATATAATGAATAACATCAAGACCGTTCATCCCTTTCATCACGTAATCCAGTAATAGAAGATCAGGCCGTTCTTTTTTTGTAATTTCTACGGCCTCTTCCCCATTTGCTGCTTTTAATATACTAAAGTCAAGAGGCTGCAATAGATCAGTAAGGAATAATGCATTCGAAACATTATCGTCCACTATCAGGATTTTTTTCCGATTCCCTTCGTATCCGATAATATTATTACATACTTTTTCATTTGGAATAAAATCGAATGAAGTAGGAAGTGGAATAATGATGGTAAAAGTTGAACCAGATCCAACCACACTTTGTAGTAAAATTGTTCCACCAATGAATTCCACCAGACTTTTAGTAATTGCAAGTCCCAGACCTGTTCCTTCTGAGGTTTCACCGTGAATTCCAACCTGAGTAAAGGGGAGAAAGATCTCTTTTTCTTTATCATTTGGAATACCTCGTCCAGTGTCAATTATTTCACATTTTAAGAACTCTTGAGATGGTGTATTATAACTGACTCGAAAGATTACCTTTCCCACGTCAGTATATTTAATTGCATTGCTTAGGACATTAATTAAAATCTGACGCAATTTGCCTTCATCACCTGAAACACAAAGAGGGAGTGAGTTCACTATTTCAAATGATAACACAAGATTTTTTTCTTCAGCTTGCATCTTTGTAATGTTATATACTTCTTCAAGGAGGGAAAAGAGAGAGAAAGGCTTTTTTTCCAGATGAATGGCGTTAGCCTCAATTTTACTGAGATCAAGGAGATCGTTAATTAATGAAAGAAGGTGTTTTCCACTCGTATTAATAGTCTGAAGCTGTTCTTTTTGTTCATTTGTAATATTCGGATATCTCTGCATTATTTGAGCATAGCCAAGGATAGCATTCAACGGGGTTCTCAGCTCATGACTCATATGGGAGAGAAAAGTACTCTTTGCTTTATTAGCCAATTCGGCCTGTTCTTTAGCTAATGCAAGTTCATGTGTCCGTTCATTAATGAGTTCTTCAAGATTCTCCCTATACTTCTGCAATTCCTCTTCTATTTTCTTTTTATGGGTGATATCTGAAGCCCGAAATATAATCTTTTCAATATCTCCCTTTTCATTCAGGACTGGTGTGCATGATATTTGAAATGTCTTTTTTAACAGGACACTAGTTATTTCTTCGGATTCAAATGATTTTGATTCGATAACCCGTGAAAACGGACCGGATGGTAACTGACAGTTCCCAAAGAAAAACAAAAACCATCGTTGACCAACTAACTCTTCTTCAGATTTTCCAAACAATTTCATAGCAGCCCTATTTGCAGATAGGATCAGATGTGAGGGATCAAGAACAAGGGTGGCGATTTCAGTATTATTAAAAATTCCATCCCATTCTCTACTTTTCCTCCTCAACTTCTCTTCAGCGACCTTTAATCTAATTACCTTATCAATTTTCTGTCGTAGTTCGTATGACAAAATTTTTAGGTCTGCTGTTTTGGAAATGTACGAGTCGGCCCCTTCATCAAGAGCCTGAATAATAGTTTCTTCGCATCCTTTTCCAGTAAAAATAATAAACGGAATCAAATTTCCAGATTGCCGGACTATTTTTAAAAATTCAATGCCATTTAATTCTGGCATATCATAATCTGATATGATTACATCGATATCAGTCGTTCTCAATATCGAAAGAGCAGAATGAGCTGAATCGGCCTGATAAACAATAATATCGCCTGTTCTTTCTAAAAATTGTTTTACTACATCCAAAAGAACTGGTTCATCATCGACATACAGGGCCGAGAGCATATATGTATCATTGTGATTGATTCAACCAGATTAATATTTTTATTAATCCTATCATACCACAAAACAGTAATCTTGACAATAAAAACAGTGATTTCAACGAAGATGGTTGAACATTAGAGGATTTTCTATCGTTTATGTGTTATTACCATTATATGGGAACCCGGGTTTTCACCCATAGGTGCAGGTCACGATAACTTGCATTGATCCGATCAAATCCGGTGACAGTATCTGAGGGGATGCTCTCATTAAAAAGGAGAAACTCAACCCGGTTATACCCTGTTTTTGAGGAGGTAAGATTATACGGTAGGATGGTTGTCTCATTGTGAATAAGAAATACTGGAATTTGATCCTGACGATCCATACTAGTAATCGTTGAAGTATTGGTTCGCTCATCAAATTGCATGTTCACCAGATATGTTTCAATCATATAGGTAACATTTCGAAATTCATGATTACCCACCCCAATATACATAGGATATTCAGTACCAGTAAAAAGAATATCGGGATAATCGGCAGCCATTTTTTTCTCGCCGAGAATATAAAATTCAGAAAATTTTTCTCCTTCCTTTGGTACAAGAATTACATAGATCGTTGTCCCTATGGCTCCGATTATCGCTATGAGCAAAATAATTGAGAGAATACGATCCACCTTTGATACATTTGTTGGAAAGAATTCATTCTTAATTTCCGTTATGACAATATGGAAGGGTATCGTAAGACGTTGTTCCATCGGTAGTACCACACGGCGATATTGTGCAATACAGATCATTGCCACGGTGAAAATTATGAGAGAAATAACAATTGGGTCCAGTCTGATACCCCAGGGAGTATAATTCAATCCCAACCCAATCAGAGGAACAACTGCAATAGAAAGCCCAAATGAGAGAGCAACACGCTCTATCATATCAATATCATTTTTATCAGGAAATAAGGCGGCTATCAGAGTATATCCAGGAATGAAAAGAATCATGGGAAGTGCAATAATTGGACGAAGTACTGAGGAATTAAGTATCGGAAGATAGATCACCGCACAGGTAAATAACAGCCAGACCAGAATCAGTTTTATATCAGGGAATAATTTCTCTTCAAAAAACGCAATAAATATTTTATCATACCAGGGATCCTGGGGTTGCGACAGACCCATGGTCAGATATTAGTATGTAATCCTAAAATAACAGTACTAATACCGATCTGGTAGTTTGGATTTATTTCTCGTTCCTTTACTCAAAACTACTCTGGTGACTATTCCTATCATTTCATCAAGACTCTGTCAATCACTTCTAGATATATAGCCAGGGATAATATTTTTCTTTCAAATATCTCCATTTTTTTGGTCTTTTGAGTGCCTATTCTTTGATTGTAGCAGAGTAGAATGAGAGAACAAGTAATACTATATATTTGTGTTTATTGCACTACACAATATATATTCAATTCATCCAATTTAAATTAGAAACGGTTTTTTTAAAAATTAGCACTCCATATGAAGAGTATTTCCCACCAGGACTAATATTAAGAGTCATACAGCGTTGGGACTTAACCCCGGCTTTTATGGAGATGAAAATCATGACACGGCCAGTAACTATCAGAACAAAAATATTCAGCTTGATTCTTCTTATTCTGATTGCCACCCAGGTTGCATCAGTCTTTGGAGAAGCGGTTACTGGCCAGGAAGGTGAGAACAAGGGAAACATCCCTGATTCTGATGGATCCCTCCTTACCAGTCTCGGTGTTTCAACTGAAGATCAACAAAAATTTGCAGAAAAAGCAAAGGAAATATCCGAAAAAAATAAGATCTCGACTAGTGCTCAAAAAGCAGCGATGAATGTCGCTGGAGCATATATTGAAAATTCAATGGAGAAAATTACCACTTCAGATGGAAAACCCTTCGAAGGGGGAACAACAATCAACTTTACCATAACAGCAGATAACAAAGTATCAGGTACAGTAGATTTTAAATTTATTGAACAAGGATGGACAGTAAAAGTACATGGAACAGTAACAGGAACCTTAACGCCATCCACTGGAAATCTGGTGATCTATTCAAACGATGCGACGTTTAAATATGCAGGAAAACAGTATCCAATCACAATGACCGTGAAAGCACAATATAACGGATCTGGCTTTGATGGCTCCAAAGATATTGTGCTTGCCGGGACTTCAGGAACACTCGGATTTCACGCAAACCCTGCATAAATTTTTTCCCATTTTCCCCTAAATTAAAACAGAGTAATACTTTCAGTGAGTAATCGGATATCTATGAAACACTAATCAGATTCACATAGGAGATTGATACATTTGAACCTTCAATTTTCTCCAGATGGTGATTCTAGGTCTATATCCTGATGTTTAAACTTTTGATGTTCATTTTTTTTCGGGATTCACAATCCCGAGAGTCATTTATTAGAATATAACTTTAGAAAAAATACCCCATTAAACCCAGTCCTTAATTTTGAGCCCATAATATATCGGTTTGTGATTGCCTATATGCAAAATAATTACCCAAAGCTTCTATTGCATGGCAAATATTCATATACGAAATTTGAAGAGAATAAGATATGTCACTTCAGTCAGGACTTTTTCATATTGAATATAAAAAACTCCGGGGTGGATTTTTCGCTCTATTAATGATTTCAATAATATGCAGCATAGGGGCAGTGGTTTCTGCGGTCAATTCTGATTATGGATATTTCAAAGTAGAATCATCCCCACAAACCGGTGAGGTCATTTTTGATGGCAAATCTTACGGTTATACTCCTGCTTTGATTCAGGTGAAGGAGGATGCTTCTCCATATCATGAAGTGGTTGTAATAATGGAAGGATATGAGGAATATTCTCAACAGATCTCATACAACCCAGAGAAAGGACAAACGATTCCAATTTCCCTGGATGCAACTCATACACTTGATCATATTGGTGAATTTTTAAATAACCGATGATTATTTGTATTCCTGGCTGACGAATTTTCATCACATTATTTGATGCAACTTTCAAAATAAAACCAAATTGCATTGTAAGTCTTATCCGGAGTTTAAATTTTATTGAAGATAATAATATGAAAGCCGATATAACTTCATGTCATGTACATTCACATCGGAAACAATTTCATAAAATTTCTTTTTTTATTTTAATTACAATCACGTGCTCTCTTGTGTGTTGCATATGCATCGCTGAAAACCAAACAGCAGTGGACCTATATACTCAAGGAAATAATCTCGCAAAAAGCAGCAAATATCAAGAAGCAATTGAGCTGTATGAAAAAGCAATATCTATCAACCAGAGTTATCCGGAACCCTGGATGGGAAAAGGGAACGCCTATCAGAGTTTAAAACTATTTAACGATTCCATAGCGGCGTTTGATAGAGTACTTGCATTAGATCCAGACAATGTCAAGGCATGGAATGGGAAAGGAAATTCCCTGAAAAGTGGAAACAATTTTGATAAGGCTCTTATCGCATTTGATAAAGTCATTACAATTAATCCAAACCTGACTTCTGGGTATATAAGTAAGGCAGCAGTTCTACAAAGTCTGAAACGGTACAATGAATCCATTGCCGAATATGATCAGGCTATCAAATTGGATCCAAAATCACTTTCATTCTATCTCAATAAAGCCAGTGCCCTCCAAAATGTAAAAAAATATGATGATGCTCTTGATGTATATAATCAGGTCTTAATAATAAATTCAAGTTATATTCCCGCATATACCGGAAAAGCAGGAGTTCTATCGACATTAAAAAAGTATAGCGAAGCTTTAAACATTTATGATCAGGTGATAAAAATTGATTCAAACTCAATATGGGCCTGGAATAGTCGGGGAGATATTCTCCAGACACTCAAGCGGCATGATGAAGCAGTTAGTTCGTATGATCATGTTATTGTGTTGAATGAATCATATGCTCCTGCATGGAGAAATAAAGCAAGATGCCTACAAGTTATTAAAAAACAATTCGAAGCAATGACTGCACTTGATCAGGCATTAGCCAATAATCCTAATTATTCAGAAGCGTGGATCGACAGAGGTAACCTCCAATTGAGTCTTAAAGATTATCTGGGATCTCGAGAATCATTTGATCAGGCAATAAAAATTAATAAAAACGATACCAGTGCCTGGAATGGAAAAGGTCAGGCACTCATGGGATTGGAACAGTATCACGATGCAGCAAGAGCATTTAACCAATGTATTTCCATAAATCCAAATCTGACAAATACCCGGAAAAGCCTTGAACAGGCGCAATTCAGGATTTTCCAGATTTCAAATAATATTACAACTAATAGATCAGACAATCTCACATCAAACAGTTCTCCAAAAGTAGATACTTTTACCCCTTCAGTTATCACTAATGTACCACAAAAACATATTTCATTATTCGATCTGATAGATCATCTTTTTGGAAATAAACCTGTAATATCTAACGTAAGAGGTGATGATCTGCCTGATATTCCAAATCAGGTAAAGCTTCTATCACCAGTTGATGTTTCGCTCCAAAATAATACGTTCCTGATAACAGATCAGGGAAACCATAGTATTATCGTATCAGATTTTTCTGGAAACATCAGACTTATCCTTGGAGGATCCACACGACCGGATTTATTCAGTGAAATAACCAGTGCAATTACAGATGAACAGGGTAATATCTATGTCCTTGATGCCGGATCGAATACAATATTCAAATTCGATCCATTGGGCAATTTCGTAATATCCTGGGGGTCAAAAGGATCAAATCCCGGGCAATTTAATAATCCCAGACATATTGACTATGCACCACGTTCTGATTCTCAGGAAGGAATACTATCTGTTGCGGATTCAGGTAACAACAGAATTCAACTTTTTAATTGTAATGGAGAATATCTCTCTTCACTTATTATATTACAAAAAACTGAGAATTACACTTCTATTCAACCACTTACGAATCAAGAAAATAATTTCGTTGAAAATTATTCATACCAACGTATAATCCCAGAAACAATAGTCATCCCACCATTTGCTGAACGTAATTTCAATGTACATATCAAAGATATAACATATCCCATTTCTGTGACCATCGACAGAGGAGTATATCTGGGTGCACAAAAGAGCAAAAATTTGGATGTAAATATTACCAGTAAAGATCCAAATCAATGGATATATCTTTTAAATGGAGCACTTTCAGATTCGATAACCGTTGATACAATTGAAAATATTACATATCTCATAAAGAAATGTTCAACAGAAAATCAGCTTTCAGATAGTGAAACCCTCGATCTCATGTGTACTTTTATTCAACAGATTCCTCTGGTCAATGAACCGACTATCAGGTATCCTGTTGAAGTCCTTCATGATAAAAAGGCTAGTTCACCAGATAAAGCCATATTTTTATATGGACTTCTCTATCGAGCTGGATATGATGTTGTTTTTCTCTCATTTCCAGGGACTCATCATTGTGCTGTAGGAATCAGGACAGATAAATCAGTCAATAAACCTGTAATGAGAGAGTATTCGATAGATAATATATCATATATCTATGTCAATCCTGATATTCCGGATATTATTGGAAGGATCGACCCATCTTTGAACAATATTGATCCCTTTATTTTACATATTCTCCCACAGGATCAAGACCATTCTCTCACTCTCCCGGAGAGAGAGAGGAGGCTTGAAATTCTCGAGATATTGAATTCTGCGAATGAAAAGAAAAAATTTTTGGAGGAAAACAGGGGAAAATACAGCAGTGCAGCAAAAAATAAAGCTCAAACAGACTTGGATAAACTCAAATCTGTAACAACATATGTCGAACATAATACATGGAATACTGAAGGAATTTCCATGCGGCTAAAAAATTCCAAAGTTGGAGATATTCAATTAATGTTTGGAAGTGAATTCAGATCTTAAATTTACTCCCTATCCTAGGGATTTGCAGAGTCATTAAGAACATCTTTCAAAACCCCATTAAAGCAAATATGAGGATTCAGGATAAGATATAATGAAAATTAAATTAATTTGTATTGCAATTATTGTGTTAGCTTTACTGTCATCAGGTGTCTATGGTGCAGAACTGAACATTTCCCAGGGTAATATCATTTCAAAATTGCCATCAGTTGTTGAATCACCCTCATCTTCAACAGTTGTAGAGTCAGATTATTCAGATCTGAAAACCATCGAAATCCCAAGTACTCCTGATAGTAAAACTCCGGTTATCAGGTATACAAGTGACAATCTTCCCGCAACAATTAGCGGGCTTATAGATCATATCGATTTTCAGACAACAAAAGACAAGAAAGGACAGGTGTTTATTTACTTTAAACTCCCAGCTCCCGATGCTACAGTTAATCAGTCAAGAGCAATTAGTGATTTTATCATCAACAGAAAAGAGTGGATAGGAGATCGGTCTCTAGATTCGTTGTTGGCAGAGGTTTATATCCACTGGGTTGCTGATAGTGCCAGGCCATTATTAGCGAATAATCCAATCAATGAACAGTTGTACAAGCAATTTGTTATCGGACAGAATGATAATCGTCCAAGTCCTATTTATCCAACTCATTTAGGGTATAACTATGAAGGCATGGATAAGACAAACCAAATGGACCAGTTCCTCCTGACATTGTAACATTTTTAGGGGCTTCGGTGTAAATTACTGACGAAGTCTTATCTCTTTTTTATTTACGGTAAAATTTTTTACATTGAATTATTGGATGGTTTTGATAGGACTTTAACTTATATTTCTCATTTATTTACCGTCCAATTTGCAATGGAAATTCCCACATATCCTTTAACGAAAGATTGCGGAATTTATCATCCTGTTTTTCTAAACAAAACAATTGATAGTTCTATACCTGTAATGCAATATAATAATCAGGAAATTCCAATTTCATTAAAGGGGATTATTGATCATATAGATTTAGCCCCCTCCGAAAAACGTTTCTAAATCAACTATAATTCATCCAGGAATAATCATAATCTGCAAAGATTTAGTTCCTCCATAAAAAAGTGCATTATAATTATTGACTAATGGTTAAAAAAATGAATTTATAATTTAAAAAAAGAAGGATTTTCTATTGCATGGCATATTTTTATATACCGAGGTCTCCAAAATCAAGCAATAGGAATCAATTTTATTTCAGAGAAGTTATTATGAAGAAGAAATTTTATTTATTTTTTACTTTGGTGGTGATTATTTGGATTTCTGGTCATGTCATTGCAGATAGACTTCCGGGCCAAGAACCAGAAAATCAAATTTTTAGTATAGATACCCTTATTGACGGGACGGGGGTTGTAACAGATCAATCTTCATTAAAATGGGAAATTTCTTCAAGTAATGCAATACCAACAGGTCTCCTATATTCTAATCAATCAGTTTCTGAATCTCTATTTACGGATAGTATTCTTACAAATGGAGGGAAATTAAGTGAGAATAAAAACTTTGATTTCAATTCCAAAAGTCAAAGTAATGGCATGTATAATATTGAGAATGCTAAGGTTCTCACATATGCCAGTGTTGTTGGAGCCCACATGGTAGGAGAAGATGAATACACACTCTCTGTTGCAGGGAGGTCCCTTGCATTGAACAACAACATTCGATGTGTATTTTCAGATCAGAGCCATATTCTCCCTTCATTTTGTAATATTGTATCAGCAAAAAGTAATTTAATTAATGTGAATAGTGCTCAGGTCTCTTTGAGAGGGCAGATACGGTCAGTAGGAAGTACAAATGTTACTAACGCTGGATTAAACTTCCAGATTGCAATGACTCCTGATGCTAATTCTGGAAGTGGTTTTGCTGATGGTATTGTAAAAACAATCTATGCAGGTAGTATTATGGAAGCCCGTGATGGTGAATACAATTCCGATGTGGGTACCTGGAATAGTACGGCAGCAACAAACTCCTGGAAAGATAGAACTGAAGTTACTGGTGGAATTAAAAACATGCAGAAAGCATTCACATACCAATCAGGATTCAAAATATAAAAAAACTAAATTATATTACTTTTTCATCTAAAAAACCGTTCAGGTATGGATAATATCTACTATACGAGAAGATTTTTATTTATATAAAGGAACAATTTCTAAAACAACTTTTGCTTCAGACACTCAATAAGATTATGGAATACTGTGATCTTTCTTTTTATTTTCATCGGAAATAATATTTAATAGTTGAAGGCCAAGTTTGCCGATCACAAAAAGTGTCCTTATAAATTTTGGATCGACCAAAAAAAGCATCCATTAACGAAATTCATCAAAATTGCGCCATTGAATTTGACAGTTACGCTGTATTCGTTGAAGAAGAAGACTAATACGGTTTATTTACTCCTATTTTTGAGATCATCAACACCATTTTTGTACAAAATTAAGTGATTACATGAAATTTTAAGGAGAGAAACTTCAACTGTCAAATACCGTTACCCAATGAAATACTGGAAAAAGAGTGATAAAAATAGGGAGTGATCTTATCGAGTGTTTGATGATAGTGAAACTTGGGCTGAAATATTTCTACACTAAAAATTTACACATCACCAAGTATCTACCAAAGACAACAGAATAATAAAGTCAATATTATGTTCATTCTCTCTCGAAATATCCGATGCAGTGATTAAGTAAGTTTTTTTTCGAGTCATTTGATTTTAACAACAATTGAATGAGGCGACTAAATTGCCGATTTGCGTTCTTTTCAGATGATTCATGTCGGATGAATGGAATTATGCAACGGTGATGGATACCGATTCCATATTCCTATAATACGATAGATTATCAAAAAATGATAGGCAGTCCGTCCAATATAAGAAAAATCGTAGGTGAAAAAGACCTTATAAAAGAGGCAATCGGTAGTTAATCCCATTCATATTCAGGACACAAATGATTCATATGAATTCTAAATATAATATAATTAATCTAAATCTGTTTGAAAAATACATTTTTTGTGATTTTTTAATTTTGAATGGTTGACACGATCTTTTAAAATCTTGTATTTAAAAATTTGCTTGGCATATACTTATATATCAAATATGGAAAATAAGGTTTACCTATATGATATCAGAGTCAATACTCATTGAGTCTTCAATATCAAAGAATATGCATGATTTTCACGATAATCGTGATTCCAATACTTTTAATAAAGATTCATCAATCCAAGATTTATTGCTTAACCCACTTCAGTCTCAAGAAAAATTTGCTGATTTAGAAGGCAATCCAGATGATGAGATAAAAATGGATAAGAAAAATACAACTAATTCATATAAAAATTCTTATCCTGATGTTTCCAGAATATTAGGTTGTATAAATCAGGTTCTTAAGTTAACCCGATATACTCCTCCAAATATATCTCCTTCTGGAAAAACTCAAATTTGTGATACAATCGCAATTATTCCCGCATATAATGAAGAATTAACGGTCGGAATGGTGGTAATGTTAAGTCTTCAACATGTAGGGAGGGTTGTTGTAGTTGATGATGGTTCTATAGATCGTACTGCTGAAATTGCATGGTTATCAGGTGCCGATGTTGTCCGGGTCGAGCCTAATAAAGGTAAAGCAAATGCTGTAAGGGCCGGGATTGCAAGAGCACGCGAAATTGGGTGCAATGCAATGGTAATGCTAGATGCTGACGGGCAGCATAATCCAAGTGAGATTCCAGATTTACTTGACCCAATTCTATCTGGCGAAGCAGATCTTGTTATTGGTTCACGATGTCTCAATGGTAATAGTCAAGAAATTCCATCATATCGAAGATTGGGACAGATAACTTTAGATATTGCAACAAATCTCGAATGTTCATACAAATGTACTGATTCTCAATCAGGATATAGAGCGCTTAGTAAGAAAGCGATTGAAAGATTTGACTTCCCATCTGATGGGTATAATCTCGAATCAGATATGATCGAACATTATTCTAGAATTGGGCTAAAAATAACTGAAGTTCCAATAACGGTGAGATATGAGGTACCTTTTAAACATAAGAAAAATCCTCTCAGTCATGGTGCAGATATAATCACCCATATTATAGGAATAATAGGATATCGCAGACCATTGCTATCTTTTGGGGTTTCTGGATTTACATGTTCTCTCATTGGAATAATATTAGGATTTTTTGCATTTGATCAATATTATTCGACAGGAAAGTTTGTATTTATTTTTACAATGTTTAGTGGTGTCTCTATGGTATTGGGATTATTATTAATTACTACCGGACTTATTTTAAATTCCTTAGTGAAAATTGTCAAAATGGGAGATTTTTCAAATGCTCACGGTAGTTAGAATCATTCCACCGCAATTGATTGTAATTATTTGAAATGATGATTAATGAGAGAATGTTGGTTGGTAATTGTTTACAACTGAATATTATTAACTTATTGATATAAAATGATAACTATTATAATAGGAACGAGACCGGAAATCATTAAAATGGCCCCGGTTATTAGGGCATGTGAAAAATATAATATTGCTTTTTCGATATTGCATACCGGTCAACATTATTCATATGAGATGGATAGAGTTTTTTTCGAGGAACTCTTGTTACCACTCCCTAACCATAATCTGGATGTAGGTTCTGGTAGTCATGCAGAACAGACAGCATCATTAATGACTGGTATTGAACAGGTATTAGTTAATAATACCCCGGATGTTGTTCTTGTTCAGGGTGATACCAATACAGTCCTTGCCGGGGGACTAGTTGGAGCGAAACTCCACATTCCAGTTGGTCATGTAGAAGCAGGACTCAGGAGTTATGATAGAACTATGCCTGAAGAGATCAATCGGGTTGTAGTTGATCATGTGTCAGATTACCTTTTTGCTCCAACAAAATTGTCAACTCATAATCTGATTAAAGAAGGAATTGAGGAATCAAAAATATATACCACCGGGAATACCGTGGTTGATTCACTATTTCAGAACCTGACGATTGCTGAAGAAAAATCAGAAGTTGTTGAAAAAAATGGCCTTACTTCAGGAGATTATCTGCTTGTCACTGTTCATAGAGCTGAGAATGTTGATTATTACCCACAATTAAGTCGAATAATTACAGGTATTCAAAAAGTAAGTGATATCTATTCTCTTCCTGTAATTTTTCCAATGCATCCACGAACCCAAAAGATGATTCAAAAATTTCGCATATCCACAGATGGCATTAAGGTCATCTCTCCGGTAAGTTATCTTGATTTTCTTAAACTTGAAAAAAATGCCCGAATGATCCTTACAGATTCAGGAGGTGTCCAGGAAGAAGCATGTATTCTTCAGGTCCCTTGTGTTACACTGAGGGAGAACACTGAAAGACCGGAGACTGTTGATGTTAAAGCAAATATCCTCGCTGGGAGTGATCCGGACAAAATAACCGCTGCTACCAAAGTTATGATTTCATCACATTCAGATTGGATTAATCCATATGGAGATGGAAATGCAGGAGAGAGAATTGTTGAGATTTGTGAATCTCATATATAAAAAAATTAGTTTTATGACCTTCAAGATCAGGAAATTCCAATTATGAGTTCAAAAAAGATACTTGTAACAGGCGGCGCAGGATTTATCGGAACCAACTTAGTGAATGAACTTCGCTCCAGGGGCCATGATGTTATTGCTGCTGATATTGCAAATCATGATATTGATGGATATATCAGAGCTGATGTAAAAAATTATCGCCAAATTGAACGTATTTTTGATAATAATAAATTTGATTATGTTTACCACCTTGCTGCAGAGTATGGGCGTTGGAATGGTGAAGATTATTATGAAAACCTCTGGCAAACCAATGTGATCGGAACCAAACATATGCTCAGACTACAGGAAAAATTAAAATTCAGGATGATTTTTTATTCCAGTGCAGAAGTGTATGGCGATTACACCGGTGTTATGACAGAAGATGTCATGGAAATTAATCCGGTAAAAGATACCTATCAGATGAATGACTATGCTATAACCAAATGGGCAGGTGAACTCATGTGCATGAACTCAGCAAAGATGTTTGGTACAGAAACAGTCAGAGTGAGACCTGTTAACTGTTATGGCCCTCATGAACATTATACCCCATATAGAGGTTTTATTCCAAAATTCATATATCAGGCTCTTCATAATCAACCGTATTCAGTTTTTAAGGATCATAAACGGATAATTGATTTTGTTGAGGATTCGTGTAGAACCTGGGCAAATATTGTTGACAATTTCATTCCAGGTGAAGTATACAATGTCGCAGGAAGACCAGAGTGGGAGAGAGATATCAAGCAATATTCTGACTTAATCCTGAAAGAAATCGGCATCAATGATTCTTTGGTTACATATCATGAATCTGAACCATTTACGACCAAGATTAAAACAATAGATTGTACAAAAGCAATAAAGGATCTTCATCATAACCCACAGGTAACTCCAGAAGAAGGTATTAAGCGAACTGTTGAATGGATGAAATGGTTTTACCGTATCTAGGTGAAAAAAGATGAATGACATAAATGAAGGATTTGAAGGCAAGACGATATTGGTCACCGGAGGTGCAGGAGCAGTAGGTGGAAACTTAGTAAGAGCACTAAATGAATTTGATACCAAGAAAATTATAATTCTGGATAATCTTTCTTCTTCTTATGTCTGGAATGTCCCTAAAAGTCCAAAAATTCAGTTTATTCAGGGTGATATACTAAATGATGAAAACCTAAAATGGGCATTCCGTGAGAAACCCCAAATTGTATATCATCTTGCTGCTCATTTTGCTAACCAGAACTCTGTAGATAGCCCGGAAAAAGACCTTTTGGTAAATGGATTGGGAATTCTAAAAGTTCTTCAATATGCACAACTTGGATTAGTTGATCGGTTCGTATATTCCTCTTCAGGTTGTGGAGTTTATGGCCTAGATTCAAAGATGCCTTTTGAAGAGCATGATATCTCTATTCATCTCCATACTCCTTACCAGGTTACAAAACTTCTCGGAGAGTTATACACGAATTATTTCTATAATATGTATGACCTCCCGATTGTAAATGCACGTTTTTTTAACTCATTTGGGCCAGGGGAAGTTCCAGGTAAGTATCGTAATGTAATTCCAAATTTCTTTTACTGGGCTATGAAGGGGTTACCACTTCCAATTACCGGAGATGGAACAGAAACACGTGACTGGACCTATGTTGGGGATATTGTAAATGGATTACTTGCAATGGGAGTACAAGAAAAAGCTATAGGTGAAGCATTTAACCTTGGAGCAGGGAAAGAACAACGTGTTATCGATATGGCAAATGCTGTAAACAACCTAACAGGAAATGAAGCAGGAATTAAGTATACACAACGACGAGATTGGGACGTAAAAACAAGATTATTATCATGTATTGACAAATCACGCCAGAATCTGAAGTATAATCCGGTAATGGATTTTTCAAAAGGGTTAGAAAAAACACATGAATGGTTTGTTGAAAACAGGGATGATATAAAAAATTGTGCAGAATTTTCCTAATTTAAAATATTGGTTTTTTTATGTGTGGAATTTTTGGAATCGTGGCAGAGCAGAATTCTGTAATTTCTTTATCTCTCGAAAAAATTATTAAAAAACTCTTTAAATTATCTGAGTCTCGTGGCAAAGAGGCATCTGGTATTGTAGTAAGATCAGGTTCTCAAATCGCAGTAGTAAAGGAACCCATACCTGCAAAAAAATTAATTAAATCTAGAGAATTCGAAACATTATTAAATAAATATATTTTTGATGACATAAATAATAAAACTATTAAAAAACCTTTAGCAATTCTTGGTCATTCACGTCTCGTTACAAGTGGTAAAAGTGAACTTAATTCTAATAACCAGCCGGTTATCAAAGATGGGATTGTAGGTATTCATAATGGGGTTATTGTTAATGATAAAAAAATATGGGATACATATCCCATTATTAAAAAAGAATTTGATATTGATAGTGAAGTAATTTTTAGTTTACTCCAAATGTTTCGACGAGAAGGTCAGAACATCATTGAAGCAACCAGATCCACTTACAAAGAGATTGATGGATCAGCATCGATTGCTACACTCTTTGATGATATTGATTATTTATTACTTGCAACAAATACTGGATCTCTTTATATTTGTTTAAATAAAAAATTTAATTTTATAATATTCGCTTCAGAAAAAAATATTGTAAACCAATTACTTAGGTCTTTTTCATATAGGAATTTTTTTCCTTCTTCAGTTATTTTTCAGTTAAAACCAGGTGAAGGTGGCCTTATTTCATTATCTCAAATAGGTTTTGAAAAATTTAATTTAATTAAAAAACCAGAACCTGATTTTCAAACCTCTCTTTGTCATGAGAAGATTGAGATTATTGATTTATCTCCATCTTATCCAGAAATACAAAATCAAACCAGATTAAATTTCATTATAACAGAAAAAATAAAAGATGAAATGCTTGCAAATTGGGAGATCATCTTTTCAAATCATAACCATTTAAAACGATGTAAAAAATGTATTCTTCCCGAGACAATGCCCTATATTTCATTTGATAAAGAGGGTGTATGTAATTATTGCAGAAATTTTGAAACCAGAAATACCCAACTTAAAGGGGAGAAAGCACTGAAGGATCATGTAAAAAAATTTCAAAGTACTAATGGTGATCCTGATTGTATAGTTGGGTTTAGTGGTGGAAGAGACAGTTCTTTTGGTTTAGATTATATTAAAAATACCCTTAACTTGCATCCGATTGCATTCACCTATGACTGGGCCATGGTTAATGATCTCGCTCGAAGGAATCAAGCCCGGGTTGTTAGTAGATTAGGTGTTGAACAGATTATTGTATCTGCTGACATTAAGAAAAAACGGGAAAATATACGAAAAAACCTTCTTGCATGGCTTAAAAAACCTGATCTTGGAATGGTTCCACTTCTTATGGCAGGTGATAAACAATTTTATTATTATTTCCATAAGATAAGAAAACAGACAGGTGTAAAACATTTTATATTCTGCGGAGGTCATGAAATCGAAGAAACGCCATTTAAATACGGTTTTTGTGGAGTGGATCATGGTGTCAATTCGGTGATGAACTGTCTGACAGGGATATCACGTTTTAACAAGATTCGGATGATACTATATTTTGCGAAACAATATGTGACAAATCCGGGATATATTAATTCTTCAATTTTTGACACCCTTTTTGCATATTACTGCACATATCTGCTAAAAGATGATTACCTATATTTATACCACTATATTGAGTGGGATGAGGTGAATATTGTCTCAAGTATCAGAGAGAAATTTGACTGGGAAGTCGTACCAGATACTCATGCTACCTGGAGAATTGATGATGGGACTGCAGCATTTTACAATTACATATATCTTACCATGGCAGGATTCACAGAGTTTGATAACTTCAGAAGTTATCAGATTCGTGAAGGAAAGATTACCCGGGATAAGGCAATGAAGTTAATCAAAGATGAAAATAAACCTCGATTTGAAGCTATTGAGTGGTATGCAGAAGCGGTTGGGATTAATATAAATAAGACAATTAACATTATTAATCAAGCACCAAAACTGCAAAAAAATTTTTAAACTGAGATTCTATGAAAATATTAATCATTCAGGATACTGACTGGATTCGTAGAAATCCATATCAACATACCCATCTAGCTGAACGATTAGTTCAGAAAGGCCATGAAATCCGGGTAATAGATTATGAAATTCTATGGAAAGATGAAGGAAAAAAGGAGTTATTATCAAAAAGAGAAGTCCATCACGTTTCCAGAATTTTTCCGGATGTGAATATTATGGTGATACGACCCCCAATTTTAAAAATATCAATATTAGACTATTTTTCTATGGTTTTTACTTATCGTTCAGAAATTAACAGACAGATCAAGGAATTTAAACCAGATTTAATCTGGGGTAATGATATTCTTACTACTTTTTTAGCATATCGTGCGGCAAAAAAAAATCGAATTTCAACATTGTTTTATTCTATAGATATTGATTATCGTTTGATTCCACAAAAAATATTACAACCGATCGGAAAATTAATTGAAAGTTGGAATATTCGTAATGCTGATTTAGTTCTTTCAATTAATGAAGGATTAAGAGAATATACAATTCGAATGGGTGCAAATTTTAATAGGACTGATGTAATTAGGGCAGGAATTGATCTGGAACGATATGATTCATCAAAGTTTTCTGGAGATGAAATAAGAAAACAATACGGAATTGCTAAAGATGATATTATAATCTTTTTTATGGGATGGCTTTATCATTTTTCTGGATTAAAAGAGGTTGCTGAGGGATTACCAGGGATCAAAGATCAGTTTCCTCAACTTAAATTATTCATTGTAGGTGACGGTGATGCATATGAAGATCTCAAAAAAACTAGGACGAATCTTCATCTTGAAGAAAACATGATATTAGTCGGAAAACAGCCATTTAGTAAAATACCATCTTTCATTGCAGCTGCAGACATTTGCCTTCTTCCTGCATATGTAAATGAAATTATGCATGATATTGTCCCAATAAAGATGTATGAATATCTTGCCATGGGAAAACCCATTGTTTCCACTAAATTATATGGTGTTATGAAGGAATTCGGGAAAGAAAATGGTATTGTATATGCTGATCAATCTAAAGACGTACTAGGTAAAGTAATTGCCCTAATGAAAAACAAATCTATGAAAAGTGAAGGGGATAAAGGAAAGAAATTTGTTTGTAATAATAGTTGGAATTCAATCACTGATATTTTTGAAAAACATATAGAGGACCTTTTGTGATCAAAAATGTAATTTTAGGGAGAATATGTAAATATATATATATATATATATTCAATCAAATTATATTTACCAACAGATATTATGATTCAATCAGGGTCAAGATAGAATATGAGGAAAAATACTTCACACATACCCATAAGAGAATAGTTCATAACCACCCTTTTTCAGAATTGGGTATATATAGAGATTATAAACTCAAACTGCCCGGGAGGGGATTATGCACAATCCACATAAGAAATTGAAATATAAACCAGTTTTTAAATTAGAGATTAAGAAAATGGAAGCCATTTTTCCTATCGAAAATGAGGTTGCCCACCAAGTAATTATTAATAATATTATAAACCTAAAGAAGAAGATTTTAAAATCATGGGAAAAATTACTCGCTTTAAGGGTAATAATATGATTTATGAAGAAATTAGAATTTTTGAAGGCATTGCAAAAGAACAAGGGGCTGATATTGTCATTCCAATTTATACCGACGAAATTATTATGGATTTTAGAGCCTCTTATAAATGCAGAACGTGTCCGAAATTTGGAACTAAGCCAACGTGCCCACCAAACATTCCAGAATTTGATTATTTCGACAGACTCATTCATTCATATAAATATGGCTTATTAATAGTAAAATCCTATCAATACTTAAATGATGAGCAATATGATAAAATAAGAGTTGAATCAAGTCCAAGACTTCAGGAAATTATTTTAATATTAGAGAAACAGGCATTCCAAAGAAATTATTATTGGGCCATTGGGTTTATAGGAGGATCGTGTAGAGGATGTAAAAAATGTCCAAAGGAAGGTAAGGTTTGTGTCACTCCCTCAAAAGGAAGAATCCCTATGGAAGCAATTGGAATTAATGTGATCAAAACTTGTCAAGGAAAAGGTGTAATAATTCCCCCTTTTCCACATCCTACAGCAAATGGTCAGTTATTTCGAGTAGGTTTAGTTTTATTGGAGTGAGTATGAAAACGGCGATCATAACAGGTGCTAGTGGAGGAATAGGATCCTCTGTTGTAGAAGGATTAAAAGCAAACAATTATGTTGTACATGAAGTTACAAGTTCAAATTGCAATATTATAGATAACATTCAGATAAACAATTTTCTTGCGTCCATACCAAAAGTTGATGTTTTAGTTAATTGTGCAGGAGTTAGTCATCTAGGATATATCGAGTCATTAACAGAAGAGAATCTCAAGCATTGCTATGATGTTAATGTTATTGGCACCTTTAATTTTTGTAAGGCAGTCCTACCAATAATGAAAAAACAACGTAAAGGATATATTATTATCATAGGTTCTTTGCGAGGTGTCGAATGTTGCCCAGGAAAAGGATCATATTCGATGAGCAAATTTGCTATCCGAGCGTTCTCAAATACTTTATGTCAGGAAACGAGATCCTATGGAATTAAGGTGACCTGTATCAATCCAGGGTTTGTTTATACAAATTTAATTGAAAAAAGAATTAATAGCGAGAAATTAAAACCAAGCGATATTTTAATACCATCTGATATTTCTAATACTGTATTATTTTTATTAGGTTTATCAGAAGGGGCTTATGTTCCAGAAATTAATTTAGGAGAAGTTTGGCAATGAATTTGATTATACTAGCTGCAGGTATCGGATCAAGATTATATCCTTTAACAAAAGAAACCCCGAAATGTCTGTTAAAAATTAATGAATCGGATACTCTTTTAGAAAAAACAATCCGTATTATTAATCAAAGTCAGATAAAGTTTAACAAGACAATAGTTGTCGGGTTTAAAGCTGATCAAATAATTAATAAAATAAATAATTTTAATGTGGTTATTAATCCCTTTTTTAGAGTTACAAATAGCATAGCATCTTTATGGCTATCACGGGAGCATTTGAATAGTGACATTTTAATTATAAATGGTGATATATGTTTTTCAGAAATTGTTCTTAGAAAAATTCTGGAGTCCACACTAGAAAATTTTGTTGTTATCGATAGTTCAAAAAAATGTAATGATGCTGACTATAAAATCGTATTTAATAACGGTCTTGTTTCTAATATGGGAAAAAATATCCCTTTTGATAATTACTCAGGTGAATACGCTGGAATTACTAAATTAAATAATGAAGGTTCTTTATTGTTGAAAAAAAAAATCGACGAAATGATCAACGAAGAACACTATGATACCTGGTATGAAACCGCCCTTTTAGCTTTAATAAGAGATAATAATTTTCAGTTATCATATTTAGATATTTCTGGAGACAAATGGGTGGAGATCGATTCGAGTAAAGATTTGGAATACGCTAAACAAATCTTCATTATTTAAAAACAAGATATAATAAATTATAGATATCAAGAGGAATTAGATAATATGAAAATTATCCGAAATCTAACAAAACTAGAAAAAAAAATAATTCAAAAATACATATTTTTTTTTGTCGGATTTTTTTTCCGGATTATCGATTCCTTCTGGCCAAAAAAGGGGAACGTTATAGTTTTTGGTTCACAAATGGGTTTTTCAATGTCAGGGAGCCCAAAATATGTTTATGACCATATCCTTCAGCATAAATTACCATATAATGTTTATTTTTATCTCCCTTTCCGCGAGAAAGGAGTTCTAAATCAATTAAGGTATATCCTTTCATTTGCTCCAGTGTTTTTTAAGGCTAAGATCCTTATCAGCAGCCATCCCCCGTACGATTTCATTCCTTTTTCATGGACTAGAAGAAAGGTGCTAATAAATACGTGGCATGGAATTCCCTTGAAATGTATGTTTTTTTCTGACCTTAGTGCGTCAAAAGCAGATCTAAAAGAGGTTCAAAGGTTGAATGGACAAACCAATTATTATTTAGTTTCTTCATCTATTGAAGCATCCTTAATTACTCGATGTTTTCTATTAGATCCACGAAAAATTGCATTTTGGGGACATCCACGCAATGATGAACTATCAAATGACAGTTCAAAAAAAAATATTTCTAAATTATTTCCAAAACTTCCAGAATATTCAACAACCATATTATACTGCCCTACATATCGTAAAGGTGTTTCAACTCGCTTTTTTCCATTTAATGATTTCGATATAAAAAGATTTGAAGAATTCCTTGAACAAAATCGAATAATCATCTTTACACGTGGTCATGTTCAAGATTTTGGAGAAGACAAAATCATCCAAAATAGTAGGATAATTGAACTAGGACACGACATACTTCAAGAAATAAATGAAATTCTTCCTGAAATCAAGATATTAATTACGGATTATTCATCAATTTTCTTTGACTATCTACTTCTGAACAAACCCTGTATCTTTATTCCTTATGACATAAAGGAATACAAACATAATGTAGGGTTATTATTTGATAACTATAATTATTGGACTCCAGGGCATAAAGTATTTACATATATTGAATTTATTAAAGTATTAGAGGAAATTTTATCAGGACATGATACATATAAAGCGAAAAGAGAAGAAATGAAGGATCTCTTTCATTATTATCAAAAAGGAAATTCATCAGAAAAAATACTGGAGTATTTGAATTATATTAGTGAAGGTAATCAGAAATGAATATTTTACGAATAACTCACTCATTTTATCCATGTCATGGTGCAGGAGGAGTAGTAAAAGGGTCTTATAACTTATCTAAACAATTCGTAAAGAAAGGTCATAATGTAACAGTATATACTACTGACGGATGTATTCCAAGATTAAAAACAAAAAAAAATACGAAAGTTGTTATTGATGGCATTAATGTATACTATTTTAGAAACATCTCTAATTGGCTTCGTATATACCTTAAAATCGCAACCCCTTATTATTTTCCCTTTATAATTAGAAAGCAAATCCAATATTTCGATGTTATCCATATTCATGAACATCGAACAATACTTGCAATTATTACCCATTATTACGCTAAAAAGTATGGTATTCCATATATTATCCAAAGTCATGGAGATTTATTACAATCATTCGAAAAACAATATTTAAAATATATTTTTGATCATTTTTGGGGATACAAAATTTTAAGAGATGCGACAAAAGCTATCGCACTAACGACAATTGAAGCGGATCAATATAAACAAATGGGAGTAAGGCAAGAGAACATTAAAATTATTCCAAATGCATTTGATTCAACCCTTTTTACTAATTTAGGAGAGATTGGAAAATTTAAAAAAAGGTTTAATATTCCTCAAGATAAACAGATAATTCTTTTCTTGGGGCGTTTACATAAAATTAAAGGATTGGATCTATTGATAGAATCTTATTCAGACATCTGTTTAGAAATTGATAATGTTATTTTAGTTATCGTAGGGCCTGATGATGGTTATCTATCATATATTAAAAAACAGATCAAACGGTTTAATCTCGAAGATAAAATCATAATTACTGGACCTTTATATAATAAGGAAAAATTTCTTGCTTATGTAGATGCGGATGTCTACGTTCTTCCTTCAATTCAAGAAGCATTTCCAAATACTGTATTAGAGGCATTATCTTGTGGAACGCCTGTCGTTGTTACACAGGCATGTATGATTGCGAATATTATAAAAGAAAATAAAATTGGTTGGGTATGCCAAAATAATAAGAATCAATTATCATCTGTTTTGAAAACAATATTATTAAACCCATCATTAGGAGAACAAATAGGAAATAAAGGAAAAAAATTCGTGAAAACTAATTTTGATTGGAAACATGTGTTAACATATTGGGAAAGTGTATTTGAAGATGTCAAAAACTAATATTATTACCATTCAAATAAGAAATAGAGTCATAGGGGGATCTAACATAAAATATCTTGAATTGATAGATGAACTATTACTACGAGGTTATCAAATTCATCATATTTCACCAAATGGATTCAACTGTTTTTCTGATCATAAATGTTTTTTCCATCATGGAGTAATGAATATAAAATTTCGACCGTTTTTTTTATTTTTTTTTCCGCAGGCATTAATTATTTTTTTCAAACTATCATATAAAAATAAAATTAATGCAGTTATAACCTATTCAATCCTTGAAGGGATATTAGGAGTTATTATCAAATTTTTTTATAAAGATATCAAATTAATTATATCAATCCATGGTGATGAATTATTAAGTATTGAATTGATAAAAGGAAATAAAATAATAAAGCGAATTTATATGGAAATATTCACTATTATTGAAAAAATTGTGATCAAAAGATCAAACTTTCTTATATTCATTTCAAAATATCATAAAGACATAATCTTGCGCAGAACAGGAAATGAAAATAATAAAAATGTTGCCATAATTCTAAACGACATTTCTGAAAGGATTATTAATTTAAGCAAATACCCAGCAATTAGATTTGATAAAAATAAAAAAACTATCGGTTATGTAGGAGCCTTGCAATGGGAAGCAAAAGGTTTAAAATATCTAATTAATGCATTTATAAGAATTAATAAAGAAATTCCAAATTCACAATTAATAATTATTGGAAATGGGCCAGATACTGAAAAAATAAATGCTTTTATTAATTTAAATAATCTTTCTGGTAATGTTATTTTAGTTGGATTCTTATCGAATCCTATACCATATATAAAAGGGTTTGATTTAGTAGTTCTTCCCTCACTTAGTGAAGGTATTTCTACAGTTTTACTTGAATCGTTATATGTGGGCACACCAGTAATTGGTTCAAAAGTTGGTGGAACTCCTGAAGTTTTATTATATAATGAGTTATTATTTAAACCCAAAGAAACAGAGGAACTGGCAAAAAAAATTATATCTATCCTGCTTAATAATGGCCACTATAATTTGATTCGAGAATTATGTTTAGAACGGAAAGAATTCTTTCAATTTAACAACACCGTAGAAATAATTAATAAAATTCAAAAGATCATTGACTGCAACTACCCAATTAGAGGAAATGCACCACCGATATATGAAGAGAGAGCAAAATTTTAATCATTCGGATATGAGGCTGTCCAATGATAAGATGTAGATTGGAAAGCCTCAGTATAGTCAGGTAAAGTTCTACATAACTATATAAACCAACAAAGAGTCTTATTATATTCACTCATATAAAAATTGGGTTGCACTACTTAATGTTTAATAGTTTCAGATAATTATAATTGAATGAACGATAATTCTACTAACTGATTAAGGATTAATTGAAGAATTTGACTTTATAAATTATATGTTAATTTGTCAAGTAAATGAGCCTCCACAAAAAATGGATTGGTAATAAAACATGGATTTCATCGATGAACAATCTATTGATAAAAGTTATGCATTGTTAAAAGATTTAACCATAATTATACCAACATATAATAGAAATTATTATTTAAGTAGATGCCTATGGTATCACTCACATTTCCCTTTTGGAGAAATTATTGTTGCTGATTCCTCACCTGAAGGGAAAAAAATCATAAATCGAGAAGTAGTTAAAAGAATTATTAGAAAACGAGGATCTAACATTCTCTATCGAGAATACCCACCTGAAACTGACAAATTTGGTGAAGATATCCAAAAAAAATGGGGAGATGCTGCACAACAAGTTAAGACAGAATATTCCCTATTTTGCACGGATAAGGAGTTTACAAATCCGAAAATATTATGTAGGTGTATAGATTTTTTAAACAAACATGATGATTATGATGTAGCTGCAGGACCGTTATATAATATTAAGAAACCTAAATCAGATAATGTAAAAATTTTTGAAGCAATACCTGGGCGTTCGCTATCAATTAATTATCCGGATCCCTTCTCACGATTACTTGCTTTTTCAGTTTCTAAACCAGATACATATAATATATCATCAATAAGAAGAACTCAAAATTTGAAATACATATACGATCGTTTATTTAATGCTGGAATATTTGATTTACGATTTGGAGAACTAGGGTTAGAATTACTTACGGTATTAACCTCAAAATCTAAATTTTTTTCTGATGAGCCACAAATATATAGAGATATTATTCAATTATCATCATATCCTAGATTAAAACATTCCTCTCCTGAATCTTCTGCATCTAGATATCCACTATTTGATGAGTATATTAAATCTGGAATCTACCAAATAAATCTCGACCGCTTGTCCTCATGCGTCGCTCAAGAATTATTATTATTTGACTCATCTGAAATACCATTACAAGACCTCAATGAATTAATTATATTAGTAATAAAAAATTTTCAAAATGTCCGTGGTTTTTTTGGAAATCCCTATTCACAAGTTTTTGCAGTTGGATTGTTTATTTTTGCTTCTTTCCCTTTGACTATCCAATTATTTATTCGGCGATTATTAAACCGACCTCCACAAACTCCAGTTATTAAACTCCCCAAGGAAGCCCAAATTATCGTACAGATTATAAACAAAACTATACATCTACATAAAAATGATGATGTAATCCCTCTTGATTAGTTAACTTTTTGCCTCAGGTTACTCCAACATAAATTTTAATGATTAAAAGGTGATGTGAATATAAGTGGTGAGCTCATTATTGTCCTATCGAAATTAATTAATAACAAATATAAAGTTTTTAAAATATTATTAGATGCTGAATAATATGAAACAAAAAACAATGCCCAGTTTTTTTAATAATCAATATAGTAATTCTATATCTAATAAGATAATTTTGTTATCTGCAGTTATTTGTTTTGCTGCGATATCATTTATTTTATTATTCATCCCTTCTGCAAAAGGATATGAATATTCAGTCTATGAAATTTATCCTTCTATTTTTTGGGTCCTGCTTGGAATTCTCTTCAGTTTTCCATTTGCATATATATTATTAACAGCATCAAATCGATTGTGGATATCATTTCAAGAAAAAACTGCATTCGGCCTGTTGATTATTTCTGTAGCAACAATTTTGTTAATTCTATTCATTCCCTTAATACGAGGATACTTGTCAGCTGATGGAGACACATATCAGCACATAGGATATATTATTGATATTTGTAATTCTGGTTTTATTCCCATTGATCATTATCCATACTCTCATGTGTTTGTGTCGATTATATTGATAATATTAGATGTTCCTAACATTCATGAGTCAAACTTTACTCACTACTTTATCCCATTCTACTTCGTTATTTATATCATTAGTATTTTTTGTCTTTCACGTTCTATTGGATGCGATAGATATCAGGTAATTATCATTACTTCATTAGCAACAATTCCGATCATGGGCAACTTTATAAGTGGGGGGAATATTCTCCCATCAACGATTGGTTGGCTAATGATTCCCTTATTTCTACATTGCTTATACAATATGGGATTTACCCACCCATACAATCGGAATTACCTTATACTAGGGATCATCCTTAGTATTACTTTTTGGTTTATCCATCCTGAAACAGTTCTTTTTCCCTCTATATGGATAACAACAGTAATTGTTGTATTGATAGGGACAAATTTTTTATATAGACATCATTATTTCGATTACATTCATTTATTCTATATATTACTAATCCTATTAATTGGTTTTATTTTTTATTTTTCATATACTAGTGCATTCGAATCACAACTAAAAACATACGCAGGTTATATTAGCGGCGAATCAAGTACATATTATTCTCCTTTTAATCAAATAGCTAGTCATGCAACGTTCACCAGAAAAATCATTGTTTTAATAGAAAGTTACGGACAAATAATAGTTACTTCATTTTTAAGTATACTATTTTTAATATATTATTTTATAAAACAAAAACCACAACAATGGAAACAAAATTATCTAATTATTTCGATTCTTTTTTCTGTAACAATTCTAGTTTCAATTGTCTTTTTGACATTAGGATCAGGAATCGGGGTACATATCTTCCGCCAATATAAATATATCCTTTTATTCTCATTATTTATATTAGGTTTTTATTTTTCTGATATTCTCTTACTAAAATCGATGAATCTTCCCCAAAAAATATTTTCAATTATTTTTATTGTTTCATTAATAATAATAATTACAGTTTCTATTAGTAATTGTTTCCCAAGCCCAAATATTGGGCAAATTAATCAACAGGCAACATTTCAGGATATTTCAGGAATGCAATTATTTTATGAGAATCGGGACCCAGATTTTCCAATATTAGAAACACTTACAAGATTTCATCAATTGCAATATTTCTGGTTTTTGTATGGTTATTCAATGGCAACTAAGATACAAACTCACTCATTGAAAACTAGAGGCGTTAGACCTCCTTCAGGATTTGGGTACGAAAAATTCGAAACTCTTGGATTACAATACCCATCAAACACATATTTCTTAAAGTATCCTCCGATAAATCCCTATCATTACTGGTTTACTCAAACAGAGGAATATTTCGATTTGATTACTCCGCAAAACTATTCACGACTTGAATGTGATTTCAGTGTTAATAAAATTCAGGATGGGGGAGAATTACAAATTTATCTCATTTTACCAAATCGGGTGAAGGAATTATTTTACCCATAAAAAATTTATTCCAACATTATTACCCTGTCGAATGTCTAGTGCCCATCGCCACTTAAATTTGTGGATAGAGATGATGCAGTTTAATTCTTGCATCTTCTGATTTGAATTGCCAGTTTACTGCCTTTTGATTTTCATTTCGGTTCTTCTGCCAAACTTTAATTTCATTTTTTAAAGAAATAGGATCCCCAATTCTTCTGTTTAACATTGCGTAGTCATTACACTCAACTCAATTTCTGCAATGTTTAGCCATGAACCATGTTTTGGTGTGTGATGAACCTCTAATCGTTTGGAGAGGTTCAATGCTTCTTAGGTGTAAATGTTGCATATAATGCCCCTATTGTATGGGTATTCAAATTATCGTAGATCAAAATAATTTTCGATGCAGATGGGTAATCCTGAACTAATAACGTTCGGATTTCTTCAGCCCAATCCTGCTTTGTTTTCCTTTCCTTTACAACCGCTTTTCGCCAACCTTTCAATGGTTCAGTGAAAATAAAGATATTTGACGTTCCATTTCTCTGATATTCATAGTCAAATCGTTCAGGATGAGATGGTGATGGAGGAATTGAAGGTCTGGTATCAGAAATTAATTGAATCGGTTTCTCATCCATGCAAATAACAGGGATATTTGGATTATATGGAAGATGATAAATTTCAAGGACATCTTCCATATCAGTAGTTCACTAAGGGATCGTAAAGTTATAACTCGATCGTTATTTATCCTCATAATCCAAATACTTTTATGGATTCTGATATCGCATTACACAAAATCTAAGACAAATTGGCCCCTCATTTGAATGAAAGACAAAAACGTCTATTAGCAGCAATTGAAGCTGAATCATATGGTAGGGGAGGGGTCACATTGGTCTCTCAATTAACAGGTGTTTCTCGTTCCACAATCAATATTGGAAGAGAGGAACTAAAAGAGGGAATAATTTTTGAAACAGATCGAGTTAGACATTCAGGTGGAGGAAGAAAAAAAATTCAGGAATATGACCCCCAATTAGAGTCCGACTTAGATGCCCTTGTTGAACCCACATCACGAGGAGATCCTGAGTCCCCTTTACGATGGACATGCTTAAGTACGCGTAACTTGGCCAAATTATTACGTGAAAAGGGTCATCAAGTAAGTCATACCACTGTGGCAAAAATACTTGATAAATTAAACTATAGTGTTCAAGGAGCCAAAAAGACAATCGAAGGACAATCTCATGAAGATCGCAATGCTCAATTTGAATTTATTAATGAATCTGTGAAACTGTTCCAAGAGTTTGAACAACCAATTATTTCTGTAGATTGTAAAAAGAAAGAAAATATTGGCAATTTTAAAAATAACGGATGTGAATGGCAACCAAAAGGATCACCTTTAGAAGTAAATAGTCACGATTTCATGGATCTAGACCTGGGCAAAGCTATTCCATATGGAGTTTATGATATCAACAATAACTCTGGTTGGGTGAATGTAGGAGTTGATCATGAAACTTCTGAATTTGCCGTCGAGAGTATTCGAAGATGGTGGAAAACAATGGGCCAAGAGGCTTATCCAAATGCTAAATTTCTCTTAATAACTGCAGATTCAGGAGGAAGTAATGGATATAGAAGAAAAGCATGGAAAGCTGATTTACAAAATTTTTCAGATGAAACTGGATTGATTATATCCACATGTCATTTTCCTCCAGGGACTAGCAAATGGAATAAAATTGAGCATAGGTTATTCTCTGCGATTACACAAAATTGGAGAGGAAGACCACTTATCAGTTTAGAGACCATAGTGAATCTTATCGGAAATACTAAAACAGAAACGGGTTTGAAAGTTGAATGTGATATTGACACTTCACTATATCCAACTGGATTGAAAATTTCAGATGAAACTATGGAGCAACTACGTATCCATCCCAATAACTTCCACGGAGAGTGGAATTATACCATCACCCCAAGAAGACGATCGAATAATTAATTTACAGGTCCTAACTCAATTTTTCGACACCGAGTGCAATTCGGCACCTTAATATAGATATGAGTAGCCCCCTGTGGCATATCAGTTTAAATCCAATCCTGCGACAAATTGCCCTTCAATTAGTGAGAAGACGTGCTTTAGAAGGGTGGTTTCTGCGCTTGACAAGACTCTTCAAATCCCGATTCGAGGAAAACTGAACCAGAGAAAAGTTATTGAAACAGTCGTCGGAATGGCTTCTAATCAGGGATCAATTCATTCAACAACGAATAGTCTTGTTAATGTTCCTTGTGAAACCTCAATGCGGCACCACCTTCAGAAACTTGACTTTGACTTTCTTCAGGAAAATAATGTAGAAATACTAACCTCTGATGCAATATCCATCCTTAATCCTGGAACAGCGTATAAATTCGCAATAGATTTTACGTTGGATCCCTACTATGGTAATCAAACCCAGGAAAACTGTGATTATATTGTCAGAAGCCAGAAAAAGAAGTCTACAAACGATTTTTACGGATATGCAACTCTGTATGTCATTAACAAAAACCGTCAGCTTACTTTATCCATCCTCCCGATGCATCCGGAGTTCTCTTCAGCTTACTATGTAGCATACTTTTTGGACGTAATAAAGTCATTAAACCTGAAGATGGAGGTTTTATGTTTAGATCGTGGTTTTTATAGTAAAAAAGTTATCAAACTATTACAGATCTGCGATGTGCCTCACATTATCCCAGTAAAAAGACATGGAAAACGGATGATAGAGTTATTAGACGGAAGAGGATCAAGGTTTGACACCTATACAATGAAGGACCGAAAGTGCCCAGTTACTTTCAGATTAGTTGTTGTTACCACATACTCGAAAGGGAAAAGAGGGAAGAACAAAGCGATTAACTATGGATATGTTGTATTTGGAATAGATTGGAAGTTCAAAAAGATTTTCAACATATATCGTACTCGATTCGCAATTGAATCATCTTATAGGATGAGAAACCGGTCAAAGCCTAAAACATCGTCTAAAAGTGTAAAACTTAGGTGTTTTTACGCCATAGTTTCAATGCTCTTAAAGAATATTTGGCTTGCGATAGCATGGGATTATTTTTCACCTATCCAGACAGGTCCTCGTGTAATTATTTTGCGTGCATTCAGGTTTGAATGGTTCCTTGATCTCCTTTGGAATTATACAAAAAAGTTGAGAAAGTTTAGGACTCGAATTCCCTCATACAGGGTTCCAATTGAGAGATCTCGATATAGTTACGTTAAATAATTGAAATCTGTAAATGAGTTAGCGAACTACTGCATATGAGCAACAAATTCAGCGTTCTGTTTGGGTGGGATTACCCAACACTTTTTTAGGTGAGGTTTGAGTTCGTTTTTTTAGGGCTCTTTCAACTGTTTTTGGAGAAATTGTTTCAACTATCTCTAATTCAACCATACGCTCGGAAAGTAGTCTAAACGTCCATCGAGCATAACCAGTGGGAGGCTGACTACAAGCAATTGCAATCAATTGAGCTTCTTATGTCCATCTAAAATTGGTTCTATCGGAGGTTCTTCACGGAATTTCCGATCCAATGCAGATTTAAGACCCTGCTCATGATATCTTTTTCTCACGTTAAAAACGGTTTGAGGATGACACTTAATGAAATCAGCAACTCTCCAATCAGGTAAAATAGGGCCGTTCTTATCAGCATTTAATAGAATTTGGGCATGTTTTATGCGATATGCTGGGGCTATACCCTTCTTTACGATGGATAGTAATTCTTCACGTTCAAAATCTGGAAGATAAACTGAATATTTTCGCAACATTAACTTGTATAGTACGTACTTTTATAAAGTACTTTTGGCATATTTATTTACAGAATAAAGTGGCGAGGGATACTAGTGTCTCTCGTCACTTAAATTAGTGGATAAAGATGACACAGTTTAATTCTTGCATATTCTAACCCATCTTTGCCACTAACCGACTCTCGGCATGTTGAATATCAAAATACTAATTATTTTGTACCGAAATCTTAAATATAAGAAGATCGACCTACAATCATCATATGGAGATAATTGAGGGTTCAAACGTCACAATCTCACATCTTGGTTTGATCTCGGGGCTCATAGATCAACTCCGAATCTGGGAGTGCATAGACACTTGCATTCCCAAAACCCGTCCTCATCATATCAGTCACGGATTAGCAGTAAAAGCACTTCTTTTAAATTGCCTCGGGTTTACTGAACGTCGTCTGCACATCCTTCCCGAATTCTTCGAAGATATTGCAACCGAGAGACTTCTCGGTCCTGGAGTGAAACCTGAGATAGCGTAAGAAAAGTGCTGTAAATTTAGACGGCCCTGTATCTACTGACCAAAGGAGAACAGGACCATGGATTTATTGGACTTTATAGAAGAATATCTTGCTGACCAGGATGAGGCGATGAAGAAACTCATCACCTTCTTTTTAAATCTGGTCATGGAATTTGAACTTGAACAGCAAACCGGGACATCAAGATACGAGCGTTCAGAAAACCGTACTGCCCATCGTAATGGGAAACGCAGTCGAACTCTTAAAACAAGACATGGTAACATAATTCTAGATAAACCGGATCTTCGAGAAAAACCATTTCAGACTGTCGTTTTTGACCGGTATAGTAGAGTAGAACGTGCGTTAGAGAACACTATTGTTGAATCCTATATTCAGGGAGTTTCAACCCGAAAAGTAAAAACGATCATTGAAACCTTAGGAATTGAAGGAATATCTGCAGACACTGTATCAAGAATGGCTCAAGAACTGGATCAGGCTGTGAAGGAATTTCTCGAACGTCCAATTGAGATGCCGATTATTTATCTCAACGTTGACGCAGTTTACCTTAAAGTTCGTTCTCATGGAAGGTTTGTTTCCAAAGCCGTTCTCCTCATTGCTGGAGTTCGAGAAGATGGTTATCGAGAATTAATCGGTCTGAAAGTCGCCGATAGAGAAGATGAAGCTTTTTGGCGATCTCTATTCGACGAATTAAAAGAACGAGGACTTCGAGGAGTACAAATGGTCACATCGGATGGGCATAAAGGCATTCAGGCAGCGGTTCTTGAATCATTTCCCGGTACTTGTTGGCAAATGTGTCTGGTTCATTTTCTCAGAGCAATCATGAGAAACATTCATGTAAGGAGTCAAGATATCTTTCGACCTTTCCTTAAAGCAGCCCTATTTGAAAATAATGGAGATTTAAATGAGATATCAGAAGATCTCCATTATCATGGATACAACAAAGCTGTTAGGACAATTGAACGCTTTTACCCAGATATCAACAATTATCAGGCCTTTCCAAAAGAACACTGGAAGAAGATCAGAACTACTAATTTAATGGAAAGAGTTAATAAGGAGATTAAGAGGCGTGCGCGAGTTGTTGGGGCATTTCCATCAGAAGATTCCCTGATTCGCCTAATTGGTTCAATATTGATGGATATGAATGAGGAATGGATAACCGGGAAACGATATCTATCCATTGATCCATATGTCGTCGAAAGTGTACAGGTGGAGAAAACAAATGTAAGTCTCCAACCTGCTTAGTCGTTCACTCAATTAGATACACAATAAGGAAAATCAAAGGATAGGGAGGTCGGGGCACAAAGCCCCTCCCCTTCACACCGTGCTTAGTAGCGATAGCGAGATAATTATTTATATGGATCAGTTTAATGGGAATGTGTAGAGATTAGGGTCGATTTATTTTACAGCATATTCCTGACACTACCAAACCTGAACACCTCAATCAATATCTCTTTGGTGAGACACTCGATCGAATTGCAGAATATGACCCTACAATACTTTTCAATACCATCATTATTGAGATTTTAAAGTTAATCGATCTTGGAATTCTACGCCTCCATCATGATACTACTTCTTTCAATGTTACAGGGGAGTATGATTCATCTCTGAATACCCGCCTCATTCAACTTGTTCGTGGACATTCGAAGGATCATCGTGACGACCTCAACCAGTTTGTCCTTGCTTTATGTACAGATCAAAGAGGAATTCCAATTTTTATGGAGTCCCTTTCTGGAAACGTCTCGGACAAAAAGATCCTGCCACGGATGATTAACCACATCCGGGAAAACCTCAACCCAGATCAAATTGCCTACCATATGGCTGATTCTGCATTTTATACTGCTGAAAATATCCAATGTCTTGATGCTCGGAGTTTATGGATAACCAAAGCTCCTGAAACCATCAATCAGGTAAAAGAAGTGATAGGATCTGATGTTGTCTGGTCAGATTGCAAAGATAAACGATACAAATACGCTATCTTTGAAAGTAATTATGCAAATGTACCGCAGCGATGGATACTCTATCACTCAGAGGAGATGCACAAAAGAAAAGTTACACACGATAAGCAAAAAATTGCCCGCGAATTGGATAAGAACCAAATTGCACTGAATAAAATTCTTCAGAAAGGGTTTGCATGTGAAAAGGATGCGGAAATAATGGTTGAACGCTGGCTTGTCAAGCATCCACGATATTCATGCTTAAACCAAAATATCCAAACAGTAAATCGAAAAAAATCAGGTAAACGCGGAAGACCTGCTATGAATGAAGAGATAGAACAATGGGTCAACATTTCATGTACGCTGTGCAATAATCTGGAGATTATTTCCAGAGAACAAGAGAAGATGGGGAGATTTATCCTTGCGAGCAATGATTTAACGATAGATCTTGACACCTGCCTTGAGTACTACAAAGAACAGAGTTCTGTTGAAAAAGGATTCAGGTTCCTAAAAAGCGATTCATTTCATGTTTCGGATGTTTTTCTTGAGAATGAGAACCGTATTGCGGCACTTTCAATGATAATGGTTCTATGTCTGCTTGTCTACTCATTAGCAGAATGGATGGTCAGAGCGGTATTAAATGCCAATGACTTTACGGTTAGGGATCAGAAGAAGAGACAAACACACAAACCTACAGCTATGGATATTTTTCTTATTTAGGAGAGTTCGTGAAATACAGATGAGCGAAGATGAAAAGCCAATTCGAAAAAATCTGAACTACACGGATGAATTGAGAAAAATCGCGAAATTATTAGGTTTTCATGTCGAAAAATATTATTTTTGAAACCCAACATGCCGAGTATCGGTTATTTCATTAAACAATGAAATTAGAGTTTGGCAGATGAATAGAAAAGAAAATCTAAAGCCAGTAAACCGGAAATTCAAATCAGAAGATGCAAGAATTAAACTGCATCATCTTTATCCACAAATTTAAGTGGCGAGGGGCACTACAAGTTATTTTTTTTTATAACCCTTATTTCTAATAATTGAAGATAATAAGATCCTATAAATAATATAGGAAGGGAAATTAAAATAATAAAATTATTAATAAATATAGAGGTTTTTACAATTTCGATATTAAACATAGATATAAATGTAAAAAATGGACGGTGGAAAAGATATACACAATATGAAGCTATTGCAATAGAACAGATAATTCTTATGTGTATTTCATTAAAATATAAAATTATATATTTAGAGACAAAAAAAATAATATATATTGAAGTAACCAAGATTAGTACTATGAGAGCATTAAATCCAAAAATATCCCCAAAATTCATAATTTTTGAGTGATATAGTAATAATAAAAATACTAAAATAGAAAAAACAATCATTAAATCTCTATTTTTATTATGATTTTCGAATAGTCCAAATTTGGAAGCTAGGATTCCACTAACAAAACAAAAATAATATTTTAACAACCTCCCATCTATAATATTTAATTTTAAATGAAAAACTAAAAGAATTATAAAAATAAAGCTTGAGAAACAAATCATACCCAAAAAAGTTTTAGAGAACTGATTAATAAATGGATAAATGCAATAATAGAACATCATTATTCCAATAAAATATAGAGTAAAAAAAGGGGTAGCAAATTGGGGAGCTAAAAGACCTTCAGCTCCTATAAAATGAATAAATAAGTTAGAAAAACTAATATTTATAATATTTGGGGGGTTTGGGTATATAAGAAACGGAATTATTGAAAATGAAATAATATATATTATTAATGCCAGCCAGTATAAAGGAAATAACCTGATAATTCTCTTCTTAAAAAAGTAAATAAAACCCTTTATAGAATTGATATTTGAATTGTTATAGTGAATTAGAAATCCACTAATAAAAGTAAATAATCCCAATCCAAATAGTCCAACAAGTTCTTGAAACCAAAACACATTATATATTATATAACCATTGAGATGATAAAATATTATTAGACAAATTGCTATAGTCCGTAATAATTCAAATTCTAATAATTTTGATTTACTCATAATCTATTACTCTTGTATTTATAAGAATTATAAGACCTTTTGCTCGAATCGATCTCGAATTCAAAGAGAGAGAAGAAAACTAGTGAAGTATTGGTCTTGCAGGGACACCAACAACAATAGAGCCTGTATCAACATCTTTTGTAACAACAGCCCCTGCTCCAATAATGGCATTTTCTCCAATTGTAAGATCTGGTAGAATTGTTGCTCCAGCCCCAATCATTACATTATCTTGGACAGTAATGCAACCGGCAAGTATTGCTCCAGGAGCAATATGAACTCCCTTACCTAAAAAACATTCGTGGTCAATATTTGCGTTATGGTTAATAATTGTTTGATTTCCAATACTTACTCTCGTACTGATACATGCACCTGCCATAATTTGTACACCTTCACCAATAATAACATCTGAACAGATCGATGTCCATGGATGAATAAAGGAAATTGGTTTCAGATTAAATGAAGATAGATAATCAGAAATTAGAAGACGGTCTTTTCCCCGAGTACCTCCTATGGCAATAACGTACCCTATCAAAGTTTGTTGATCCATTGAATTATACCAATTTATGAACCCCTCTTGTGAATAAAATAGTGGAATATCTGAAAATGGAGAATTTAGATTACTATCGTTATCAAATAGTGATAATAAGTGACATCCATAATTATCCAAAATATCACGAACAACTAAACAATGTCCTTTCGCTCCCCAAATTATGTAACTCACGTCTTGTTTTATACCTGGATTCAATTGTGAACATATAAAAATCCCCATACATTTATCGCCATCACAAAATTTTTCGAAATAATTCAGATACTACAGTTCTTACATCAGCTTTTTCCATATCATGATAACTAGGAAGATTTATCCCCTTTTTGTAAAGTGACCAACTCACAATATTCTCTTTTGAAGGCTCAAACATTGGAAACATGCTAACTGGATAAAAAAAAGGACGTAATCCTATCCCACTTGCATTCATACTTCTTATCAAATCATCCCGATCAAATTGATAAGAATCTCCAAAAATTATGGTTGGCATCCAGAAAAGATTCTTATTTCCTGGTTCTTCGAGATTGATTGCAATATCTGGAGTATTTTTAAGTGAGTTTTTGTACCATTCAAAGATTTCTCTTTTTTTTTCAATAATTGTTTCAAACCGCTCAAATTGCGCAACACCAAGAGCAGCATCGAGGTTTGACATTTTATATTTCAAACCTATTTCATCCACCCAAAACATGATATGCTGATCTGGTTTTCGCCCCTGATTGCATATTGTTGATATTTTTTCAAAAAAGTCATCCCGATTCGATACTAAGGCTCCTCCTTCACCTGTTGTAAATGCTTTAGTCCCATGAAAAGAGAAAATACCAAAATCTCCTATGCTTCCAACTTTTTGTCCATGATATTCAGAACCAACAGCTTCAGCTGCATCTTCAATAATTGGAATTTTATACTTCTTTCCAATTTTTTGTATAGAGTTCATATCACAAACATTTCCGTAGAGGTGAACAACAATTATGGCTTTGGTTTTTTTTGTGATCTTTCTTTCAATAGAGGCAGGATCTATACACCAAGTTTTAGGTAGTATATCCGCAAAAATCGGTTTTGCGCCAACCCATACTATCGGAGATACACTCCCAACCCATGTAATGTCAGGAACAATTACTTCATCTCCGTTCCCGATTCCCAAAGCCATCAGTATAGTATGTAAAGCTCCATGACAACTTGACATAGGCCAAGCATATTTTACTCCGAAAAATGATTTTAAAATATTTGTAAACCGGTTTAAATAATCATAACAATGATCACCCCATCCATTTCTTATTGCATCAGTGACATAGGATATTTCAAGTTCAGTTATGGTAGGTCTGGTAACAGGAATTCTAGTCATATAATAGCACAATTTTTATATCAATACAATCAACAATTTTCATTCAATTTTGCCATACATATTGGTAGTTCAACCCGTTGTAATACTTTATTAATCAATAAAATTTATTGTACGACTAGTTTAGGTATTGCAATAACAAATTTACCACCCCATTCTTTAATATACGATAATTGATTTATGATCTCCTCCTTAATATTCCATGGAAATATGATAATATAATCAGGCTTATCTTTCCTAATCATTTTTTCATCCATTATGGGAATATGACTACCCGGAAGAAATTTTCCAATTTTTACCTCATTCCTATCAACGACATATGAAATTAAGTCCGATTTAACTCCAGCATAATTTATTAATGTATTACCTTTTGCAGCAGCTCCATACCCAATCACTTTTCTCTGATCCTTTTTAGCATTCAATAGAAAAATTAAAAATTCATTTTTTACTTGATTTACATTTTTTTGAAATTGTAAATAGTAATCAATATTTTTCATTCCTGCTTTTTCTTCCTTTTTTAAAATTAAATTTACTTTTTCTGAATTAATGCAGATTTTTGGGCTATTTAATCCTGCAAAAACGCGTAAACTACCACCATGCGTAGATAATTCATCTACATCAAAGATAGTGAGTCCATTGTCATAAAAAATTTTTACGACGGATGTTAATGAAAGATATGAAAAATGCTCGTGATAGATGGTATCAAATTGGTTATTCAAGATCAATTGGAATAAATGAGGAAATTCAAAGGTTGCAACTCCTCCTGGTTTAAGTAATTTTGAGATTCCAGACACAAAATCATTTATATTTGGAATGTGAGCGAGAACATTATTTGCGATAATTAGATCTGCCTTTTTATTTTCATAAATAAGACGTTCTGCTAAATGAGAATTAAAGAATTCTTCAATAATTTCTAAACCTTTTGATCGTGCAGATGTTGCTGTACTATGTGTTGGTTCAATCCCAAAACACGGAATATCCCTTTGATGTAAATATTGGAGAAGATACCCATCGTTTGCGGCAATTTCTATAACTAAACTCGAATTATTAAGATTAATACGATTGATCATCTCTAAAACATACTTTTCAGCGTGTGCAAGCCAAGTCGAGGAATAGGAACTAAAATATGCATATTCCGCAGTAAACAGGTCTTCTGATGTTGTTTGCTCTTCAGTCTGGACAAGCCAACAATAATTGCATACCATAACTCTTAATGGAAACCATTTTTCGGCATAATTAAGATTCTCTCGTTTTAAATATGCATTAGAAGGAGGAGAATTGCCTAAGTCAATTAATGTTGTTTTTAATTCCTCACCACAATGTCGACATTTCATAAATTAGCCTCAATTATTATATTGGGATGATTTTTATCTCGTTCAGATATACAACTAATAGGCAATGGCCATGTAATTTTTAAAAAGGGATCGAGGACATGAAAACCCCGATCTGATTCAGGCATGTATAACCCCGTATGTAGATAAATAAGAACACAATCATTTGTTAAGGTTTGAAAACCATGTGCAAATCCCTCTGGAATAATAAGGGCATTTCTATTATGCTCTGATAATATCTCTCCATGCCATTTAAGATATGTCTTTGAATTTTTTCTTAGATCTACAGCTACATCAAACATTTCCCCTTTTATACAAATCACGATTTTTGTTTCTGAATCTGGTTGTATTTGATAATGTAATCCCCTGACTGTTCCCTTTTTTTTATTTACAGATTGATTTATTTGAAGGATTGGCTTATTATCGAGAATTTTTAAAAATTCTTCTGCGCAGAATAATCGGGCAAATGAGCCACGATCATCAGAAATTGTTGTTCGGTTTACAATCCATAAATCTTCAAGTAAAGTTTGAAAAAATGAGAATCGCTCAGTCATATTTTATCACAATAAATAGATTTCTGGATTTTAGTATTAGATATGTCTCTCATTTTTAGGCCTAAAGAATAATTATTGCACATAATTAATTTTTTTGCTTTTTATTAATTAAATTTATCTAACAAAAATTCCAGAATACTTCTTTAATCTGCATACTGGGACTTTACCTCCTGCAGATATGTGGATATATCCCTGTAACTACGGGCACGAACATCTCCTTTTTGGGAATAATAATCAATATACCAGGATGCAGTTTTTGCAATCGTCTCAGATAGATTCCACAATGGCTTCCACCCTAATTGAACCATTGCTTTCTCCGATGATAACCTCAACAAATCAGATTCAGGTACATGCTCACGATTTGGATCATGAATAAATTCTCCTAAACCCCAAATTTTATAAAACTCATAAATAATTTCTAAAACTGTTGCAGATTCAGTAGGAAAAGGTCCAAAATTCCAAGCTGATTCATATTTACCTATTGTGTTTATCTCCCCGGCCATCATTTTTGCAGCAAGTAACAAATACCCAAATAAGGGTTCCAATACGTGCTGCCAGGGGCGAATAGCATATGGTTTACGTAATTCAAGTGGTTTATTTGAGGTGATAGCACGGATTGCATCAGGGATAATTCTATCTTCAGACCAATCACCTCCACCAATTACATTTCCTGCACGAACAGATGCAAGATGAATCTGGTGTTTTCGAAGATTTTCATGCGAGAAAAAAGAATTTCTAAATGATGTTATCGCTATTTCGGTAGCTGCTTTGCTAGCACTATATGGATCATCTCCACCTAATGGATCACATTCACGATAACCCCACAATTGATGAGTATTTAAATAACATTTGTCACTAGTTATCATGACAACTGTACAGGGATGCATCAATGAACGAAGTGCATTCATGAGATAAACACTTCCCATTACATTTGTTTCAAATGTTTCTACAGGTTCTAAAAAGGATCTCCGAACAATCGGTTGAGCAGCAAGATGAAAAATGCAATCGGGATTTATTTTATAAATATATTCTGTAAATGTATCTTTATCACAGATATTTCCAAATAACTCTGTATTTAATAACTCAGTAATCCGTGTTTCTGTATAATGATTAGGCTGTGTTGTGGGAGGAAGAGAATAACCATGAATATGAGCACCAAGTTTTGATAAAAAGAGACATAACCATGAACCCTTAAACCCAGTATGTCCAGTTACCAAAACTGTTTTTCCCTGGAAAACTTTTTCTAAAATCATGTTAATCCAATATCCAGGGAACATTTCCTTTTTCCCACATCTCTTGAAGCAATGTCTTATCTCGAAGTGTATCCATTGCTTTCCAAAACCCATAATGTTTATAGGAAAACAGTTCACCATTTTTTGATAAATTTTCCATAGGATTACGTTCAAAAATTGTTGCGTCTCCCTCGGTAATAAAATTAAAAATATTTGGTTCTAGTACAAAAAACCCAGCATTGATCCATGCTCCATCTCCCTGTGGTTTTTCCATAAAATTTGTAACTTTTCCATCACCGACAGAGACAATTGATCCATATCGCCCTTCTGGTAGAACAGTTGTAACTGTAGCTATATGGCCATGTGATTTATGAAATTCAAAAAGATCTAAAATATTAACATCTGAAACCCCATCACCATATGTCAACAAAAAAGTTTCATTATTAATATATGGTTTGGCTCGTAATATCCGACCCCCTGTTTGAGTCATCAATCCGGTATCGATCAGGGTAACTTTCCATGGTTCACAATGCCGTTCATGTATCTCAATGGAATTTTTACAGAGATCAAATGTAACATCACTCCGGTGAAGGAAATAATTGGAAAAGTATTCTTTGACGATATAACTTTTATATCCCAATAATATAATAAAATCATTAAACCCATAATGAGAATATAATTTCATGATGTGCCAAAGAATTGGTTTATCACCAATTTCAATCATGGGTTTTGGAATTAGATGAGTTTCTTCTGATAATCTTGTGCCAAGGCCTCCTGCAAGAATTAATACCTTCATTTTTTATCAACCACATTTAATTAAAATTAGGTTAAATTTATCATATCCCTAATAAAATGACTCTTAAAATTTACTTCAATTATCCATAATGGAGTATTGTTCTTAATAATGGGGGGTAAACAAAATAGAATTTGTAATTTTTCAGTTTTATTTAATAAGCATGTTAACATTATTATCACATATACAAAAGTTAAAGATAAGCCTAAAATAATTGATATAAAAAGACTTGTTGTAGATATAAAATATAAAGTGAATGTTCCAATTATTAAAAATCCACCTAAATATCCTATCCCGCAAATAATCCTTTTACAAAAAATAAATAGAGGAGCATGAAGTAAATATGCAACATAAATCGGAGCACTAATACCTGTATGAATAATTATTGAAAGGGCACTGGATATAGCCACACCATAGATTCCTAATCCAAATAAAAAAGGAAGAGTAAATGAAAAAGATAAATTCACAATTCCAGCAAATAAACTATAAAATGCAGGGATTTTTACTTTTCCATAACCAACTCCAACAGAACTAATAGCAGATGTCTGAATTCTTATTATTATGGGACATATAATTATCCACATCAAAGGAGTTAAGTGAGTATATTCATCACTTCCCATCCAGAGAGTAAATAGCTGAGACGAAAATAAGCAAATTAATCCAATTATCGGAGTCATAAATAATCCAACACATTTCATAGCAAATAAACTAAATTGAATTAATCCTACCGAATCATTTTTTGAATAATAATTAAAAATCATTGGTGTCATCGCACTGATTACTAAACCCGATATACCAATAAGTAAGGTACTCCATTGTAGAACAAGAGAATATTCAGAACTTGCTATATCACCAAATAGTCGATTTACTACTATTAATGCAATATTTGCATTGAGCATAAAACCAATAGTATCAACGATTACCCAAAAAGCAATACCCCAAATTTCTATAAATGTTTCTTTGGAAAAATGTTTGGGAGAGATTTTAAGACCAGAACAAACTTTTCGAGAAAAACTAATCGCAATAAACAAAGAAGTAATCGCCGCAATAAAATAGGATATTCCGACAAAAATCAAAGATGGTGTAAAAGCAGTGAAAAGAAAAATAACTAAAAATAATTGTATCAGTGAATTACTAATAGTAACAATATTTCTATAATCAAAGCGATTATACGCAAACAAGGTTACCATAAAATTGCTACTCCATGCCCTAATAAGAACTGAACCCAGGATTAGCAAAAATAATATTATTACCTCTCCAGAAGGGGTTTTTCCAACATGAAAAAAAACAGGAGCAAACAAAGAAATAATTATCACGATTGGAATGAGAATTGTTATTATTCCTAAGGATCCAAAAAGAGCTGTATTAAAAGTTATATTTGCACGTATTATATCAGATCGCTGTAGATCTATTGTTAAAAACCGGGATATTGAAGAATTAAGCGAATCAATAACCAGTGTTACATAACATGTAATTGATGTTGCCAAAGGAATTAGTCCATAAGCAGCTATTCCAAGTGTATCTACAAAATAAGGGACAAGCCATAGCCCAATAATAAAATTTAAACCAAATTGAATAATATTTGTGATTACATTAATGGATAAACGTTCTGAGAATTTTATATCTAGAGAGGTATTCTCGGACATTGTTTCAAATAATCTGAATTATTCAGAACTTACTTTTCCAAATATGCGATCTTCTATGATAATCCAATCTGAATCAACTCCTGAATGGAATAACAAAAAATTAGCCATTAATGTAAATACTAAATACACATTAAACCTCTAATTCAAATCTCTTCTACAATGTCCGATAATAACATCCATTACGGACATCAAAACAATCACGGAAAATTCCAGCGACATCAACAAGAACCGGTTTTCCATTACACATTGATAGAATATCTTCCACTGCTAGTTTTAGGAATTCAATATGAGGAGCATTTACTACTATCCCATCCATCTGCAAATCTCCACTCAATTGATCAACCGGTTTTACCCCAAATCGATTAATAGCATCATTGTTAAGCAATGGATCATAACCATATACATCCACACTATAATCTTCAAATTCCTTTACCATCTCCGTTACCGGAGACTCCCGAGTATCTGGCACATTCTCCTTATAGGTTAGGCCCATAATCAAAACTTTTGAGTCCTTAATAATTTTCCCAGCAACATTAAGCCCCTTTATCGCCATATTAGCAACATTTTTTGGCATTGAGTCATTGATTGCTCTCCCAGCTAGGATCACTTGTGGATGATATCCTAATTCTTCTGCTTTATAGACAAGGTAATAAGGATCAACCGGAATACAATGGCCACCAACCAAGCCTGGACGATATTTATGAAAATTCCATTTGGTTTCTGCTGCACTGAGCACTGCTTTAGTATCAATACCCATCTTCTGGAAAATTATTGAAAGCTCATTCATGAGGGCGATGTTGAGATCCCGCTGTATATTTTCGATCACTTTTGCAGATTCTGCTGTTTTGATATTTGGTGCCCGGTATACTGTTGTAACTAACCCATAAAGATCACATAGAATATCCGTTGTATTTTCATCCATTCCAGATACTATTTTCGTGATTTTTTCAAGCGTATGTTCATCATCATTTGGATTAATCCGTTCTGGTGAATACCCAACAAAAAAGTCAGTTCCACACTTCATCCCGGATTCTTTCTCAAGAATCGGAATCATAATATCTTCGGTTACTCCGGGATATACTGTCGATTCAAGAACAACAATTGTACCAGACTTTAAATTTTGGCCAATGGTGGTAGCGGCGGACCTAACCGCACCAAGATCGGGATCTTTGGCCTTTGTTACCGGAGTAGGGACACAAATCAAAACAAAATCTGCATTCTTAATGGATTGAGGATCAGATGTTACATCAAATCCGGGTTGACTTATTTTAATTGATTCAATTTTTTGTTGATCAATATCAAATCCTATCGTTCGAATATGCTTTGCAAACGCTTCTGCAAGCGGAAAACCTACATATCCTAACCCGGCAACACACACTAGTTTATCTTTTATTGATTCTGATACCATGCAATCGTCTCCATAAGACCAGATTTTACTGAATAATGTGGAGTATAATCAATCTGGTTCTGAATTCTACTAATGTCAGCGAGAGAGTCGCGGATGTCACCTGGTCTCCCTTGTTCAAAAATAATCGGGACCGTAATCACCGTCAACTCCATAATCAACGAAGCTAACGAAATGAGAGAAATCTGCTGATTATAAGCAACATTAAAAACTCCCTCAATGTTACTTTCCATTGCCTTGATGTTTGCCTGTACAACATCTTTCACATACGTAAAATCCCGGGTCTGATTCCCATCACCATAAATTACCGGGGATTCATGTTTCAAAATCCGGGTAATAAATTTTGGAATTACTGCAGAATATTCAGAGTTTGGATCCTGACAGGGCCCAAATACATTAAAATACCGGAGTGATACAGTTTTTAAACCATATAATTCTGAAAAAATCCTGCAATACTGCTCTCCGGTTAGTTTTGATATACCATACGGTGACATTGGATTTGGAGACATATTTTCAGTTTTTGGAAGGACCGGAGTATCTCCATACACCGATGATGATGATGCAAAAACAACTTTTCGAACGTTCATCTCTTTAGCAGCAAGCAAAACATTCAATGTCCCAGTAATATTCGTTTCATTTGTTGGAAGAGGATCTTTCACTGAACGAGGGACAGATGTAATTGCTGCTTCATGAAAAATCCCATCTGAACCATCAAAAACCTGTTTTAGTAGCGAAAAATCAGTGACGCTACCCTCAATAAATTTGACAGGAATATGGGCAATATTTTCCTTTTTTCCGCTAAATAAATCATCAAGGACAACCACTTCATGATCCATCGCCAAGGCTTTAGCAAGATGAGAACCAATAAATCCGGCTCCTCCGGTAATGACGTACTTCATGATAATGGAATTCCAGGCTCTAATACCCCGGAACTAGACTCAATATTACGCTTTTCGGAATTATGGTATTTAATTATTTGCCATGCAATAGATCAATATCATATGGTTAACTTTGTATGTATTATTTGAATCTGAAAAATACCTTGTAAATGGACATTATTATTGAATTTGTATTAATACCCAATTTCAGATCTAACATCAGATGGCTCCCATATTGCAGATATACAATATGAACCCCTTTCCTAAATCGAAGCCTAAATTAAAGATTTTTATACCCCCAATTTGAGCATTTCTTTAAATATACAGGAAATCGCCTATTTTTAAAATCCATAAAAGAAAAACAGACTTATATCAGTCCGCTATCCTTACTATGAACAAAAGACACCATACACTATGGGTATACCCCGGACAGGCCAATAGCACCCCCGTATAAAAACGATATTTGGGCTTCTTTTCCCCCCTGACTCTAATGCATGGCATATATTTATTAACTCCACCAAAAAAAAAGAACACATGGTTTTTCAACAGGAATTTCGTAATATCGTGATTCATTCCCTTTTCATCTGTCTCATGATTGCAATAATCCCACCGGGATCTGCACAATCTTCTATCGAAATCTCTCCTCTGACTATTGCTCCGGACCAGGAGGTTACTGTTACACTCAACGATATTCCACAAAATTCACTCATCAATATGTCATTAAATGCTTCTGTTAAAACTACTCCGGGTGAAGAAATGGATTACAAAGTCAATAACTTCCTCTTTCCATATGAGTCCGGAGTATCAGTATTTCAGGCAAAAATGGTCAACCTTGAACCAGGAACTCCTGCCACTGTGAGTATACTACGCGAAGACGGGACTGAAGCTACCCGTACTGATAATGTTTCCCAATCAGGAGAATTTAATGCATCAATTCAAAAAGAACTGAACAAGGGAATGTACAATGTTTCATTTATTGGAATTCCGGCATCCAATAAAGTAACATCAACAATCGACTTTGGTGGTGTCACCAATACGACGACTGGTAACGTTACTGCAGAATCAGCCACCACTGAATCCTACTTCTCTCCAGGAGGAATTACTGACGGAACGGTTGATGTAAACATCTATATCGATAAACAGCTTCAGAAATCGGATACTATCACAATATCTTCTAATGCATAATATCCAATATCGGTCTTAAAATTGTGAACAATATTCACAGGATCAAATTTTTTTTCAGTGATTTATGACACTAAATTCTGTTCTTACCGAACAACAATTCAATACTAAAGGAGTACACTGTTAACATAATGAGACCCCGGCATCTTGCCATCCTTACTCTCTGTGGATGGTTACTCATTATCACTCTGTTTATGTTGGCTGCCAGGAGATTTGATCTTGAGGTCTTCTTTGTTTTATGGCTGATAGGGGTCCTGATTGTTGTTGAACTGACAGATATCAGGTACTTCCAGACTCCCCATCTAAAAAGAATCAAATATATCATCGGAGCCGGCATCCTGATATTCGGATACATTGTTATCGAAAAAATTCTGGTAATCCTCAATTCATGAAGCCATTCCTGATCTATACCGCATATCTCCTGTTGGTAGTCAGCACTCTTATTCTGGTATGTTCCATATCAGTTCCACCGGTTTTTTACTCCCTGGATCAGGATATTGCAAAAACAGGATTTCATAATAACATTGATGCCGAAAAACGAGTCATCATCAATAGTTCAACAGATATGCTTTCAGTCATGCAGGATATCCTTGACTATTCTGGTCCCATTGCTCTCAACATACGGATGCAGGATCTGGAATCTGCAAGAAATGATCTCGATCAGTATGCTAAGAAATACCGGAACCTGAACAGCCTCGTTATTAATCTTGAGATGAATGATAGTGAAGTTCAGGATTTTGTCAACAATACAAAACTCCAGGATGATCTGTACCGGGAACTCATGAACTCATCATATTCTCTTGATGAATTAAAGAGACTTGAATTCAGATACCGGGATAAGAAGGATAGTATCGGTCTTACAACTGTTGCGTACCAGGGGCAGGCATTAAAAAAGAAGATTCAGTCCATCAGAGACAGGTATCACACAGTTAATGAGAACATCATTAATCAGAGTATCTCATATGAGTTGGATCCAACGAAAACTCAGAAAGCACGAGAGGATATTGATCAATTTGTTGACGAAATTACCAAGGACATTAAGGAGGAAAAACCGGAAGCTGTACTAAACCTGAATATTGCAAAAAAAATATCACTCATTATTTCTCCGGATCATGGAGTATACCGGGACCTCATTATGTACTCAGGGTTTGCTTCAGGAAGTGGGGCAAATAATGCTACTATAAGCATATGGCTTGATAACAAACCATATTTCAACGCTACAACGAATGAGATTGGAGAATATCGGCAAACAATAGAAATCGGAAGGATTCAGGCAGGAAATCACAATGTTTCAGCCCATTGGGGCTCTGTAATCTCAGATGAAATGAACCTTACCGTGACTTCGGTAAACTCTACCCTGACTTTGAATATTACCGGTGAGCTATTTCAGCCGGTGGTACATACATCCGGCCTTCTCATGACAAACCGGAGTGTACAATCAGCCCCCATCCAGTTTATCGTAAATAATCAGACATGTAATGTAACCAGAACGGATAATTATGGGAATTATAGTTTAAACCTTACCCTGCCTGAAGGAAAATACCTTATATATACTCTGTTTTCAGATCATTCTTTTCCGATCAATGCATCAGTCAGCCCGACATATGAAGTAATATCTTCAGGAACTGGTATCATTTCTATCCGGCTACTTGGAAACTCTATCAATTATGAAGATGATTCGACCGACCTATTACTAAAAATAAGCATCGGAATCATAGTTCTTTTCAGTCTGGGTGCATTGTATTGGCATTTGAGAAGGAAAAACCAAAACCGGACTCATATACAAGAATCTCCGTTACCAGATCAGAAAGATTCTGTCATCTTTTCTGATGATATCGATGTACAGGAACTTTTCACGACAATTCCTGATGAAATCATAACGCAAAAAGAAAAGTTATTATCCGGATACACAGAAAAATTAAAGATATCCGGATTATCAGAAGCAGCACGATATGTATACATTTATTTTATAGAGAAAATTGCCAGTGATTTACAAACTCCGCCACCACCTCTTACCCTGACCCCGCGTGAAGTTATCCAAAAGATCCGGAGATATCACTATTCAGGGATCTTCACTATGTTTGTATCACAATATGAACGGATCAGATATGCCGGTAAGAAGGATGAGAAGGAACAGACGGCTTTTGAAGATCTGATGAATGAGACCGATTCCAATATAAGTGGGAAACATGAAGACTGAAAACGGTATTGCATTACTTCTGATCATTGCCGCAGTTTTTCTCCTCATATCCCACCTTTCAACAAACAATCTTGAATTCAGCAGATATAATGCCGGGTGGAATGGAACATCCGGTTTCTTTGATCTTCAAAACCGCCATACAACAGAAGATATTACAAATATATCCTCATTATCAGGTAAGCAAAACTCGAGTCTTCTGATAATTGCACCAAAAAATCCATATTCTGAACGTGAGTTATCTGACTACCGATCATATATCCAAAGAGGAAACATAATCATTCTCGTTGATGATTTTGGAACAGGTAACGACCTTCTGAGAGGTATCGGTTCTTCCATTCGAATTTTGCCTGGAATAGTAGCCAGTGTAGATCGGGCATATAATGATTCATTCGCTATTGTATCTTATCCTGTCTTTGATCATCCACTAACAAAAAATGTTTCATCCCTTGTTTTAGACAAAGGGACTGCTCTTGAAGGAGGAGAACCCCTGATGAAAACAACTCTCATGAGTTGGATTGATACAGATAACAATGGAAGAATTACAAAAAAGGAGATGCTTGGAAAGTATACTGTACTAACTCATGAGTATATCGGAAAGGGAGAACTGATAGTCCTCTCTGATCCGAGCATTTTTATAAACGCAATGAATAGTCTCGATGATAAATGGGATAACAGAAAATTTATTGAAAATATTATTGCTCTCACTGATCACCAATTAATCGATCAGGCAAATTCAAGAACATCTGATACGGATGGCTACAGCACCATTATGCAGGATCTAAAAAGCTCTTCGCTCTCGACTCTTGCATTTATTGGATTCCTCCTATTCATTCTGATCATCATGGTCGTAAAAAGACGTAATATGTGATTTTCACAAATGATTCAAAGATCCCTTTACCTGTCTTTCAATCCACGGAGAACAAAATATGACACAAACACATGAAACCAAACAAAGAACTATAATATTCCAATTAAATATTCTGATGCTGACTGATTATACTATATCCCTCTGGGTGACAGGAGTCTGCGATGAATAAAACCAATAATCATTCATACCATAACAAAGATGATTCAACCGTTACAATCCTTGAAACTCTGAGTAGAGAGGCTACAAAAAAAATACAGGAGTATATTGTTGGAAACCAGGATCTTATTCAGTTAATCCTGGTTGCCCTTTTATCAAATGGTCATATCCTTATTGAGGGAGTACCAGGCACAGCAAAAACAACAATCGCAAAATCCATAGCACTCATTACCGGTTGTGATTTTAGAAGGATTCAGGGAGCAGTAGACATACAACCGGCGGATATCATTGGTGTCAGGACCTATGACATAGTATCGAGAGACTTTGTTCTGAAGCCAGGTCCGGTTTTTACTAATATTTTACTTGCTGATGAACTCAATCGAATGAACCCGAAAGCCCAGAGTGCTTTTATTGAATCAATGAGTGAGAGACAGGCAACAATTGATGGAGAAACGATACCACTCCCGGACCCGTTTATCGTTATTGCCACCCAGAACCCATATGAGATGGAAGGGACATTTCCTATGATAGAGGTCCAGCGTGATCGGTTTATGTTCAGCATGGATACATCTCATCTGGATTCTGAAGAAGAACTTATGGTCATCAGAAGAGCTTCAGATGGTAAACTTAACTGGAAAAATTATGCTGATAGCATTAGTCCGATTATTGAGAAAGAAACCCTCATTCAATTAATTAAAAAAATATCAGATATTCATATTGAAGATCCCATTCTTCAATACATCAGAGATATTATAATTAAAACCAGAAATCATCCGGATATTGCACTGGGTGCTTCTTCACGTGCCTCAATCTCCTTTATTTCAGGAGTCAAATCGTTAGCTGCATTACAAGGACGCGAATATGTAATCCCTGATGATGTCAAATGGATTGCCCAGAAAGTGCTGAAACACCGGATCTATCTCACTCGTGAGGCAGAAATTGAAGGCATTAACCCAACAGAAATAATTCAGGAAATTCTGGAGTCGGTAGAGGTGCAATAACAGTGAGAGTGAAACGCTGTACCCGGGTCATTATTGCAGCGTTTCTTCTTTTTTTAATTTCATCATTTTTTCTTGATAAACAAGGTTTATTAGCGGTTTCCTTGTCTCTATGGATACTCATAATCTGGCGTTACATCATTTTCTTTAACCGGCTTAAAAAGGTGGTAAAGTCTGTTAATATCAATAGAATTTTTGAGAAATCCCTGATTAGGCAAGGGATGATATGCTCGGTGACGACCCGGATATCATTAACAATACAAGAGGGAATAACAGCCATATACTCAGAGATGACTCCGGTTGGTGTACAAATCGAAGATGGATTGAATCAAACAGATCCACTTTTTTCCGGGGCTCATGAATTGACACTCAAATATAGTATTTCACCTCTCACCCATGGGAACATCACATTTCCGGGAGGAAATGTGACCGTGCAGGATCCATTCTTTGAAACAACAATTCAATTATCCACATCATCATATAACGGCCCGGTTCTTCTTGTGCAACCAGCTCCTTTCTTCGAAAAAAAGAAGCCAGACCGCCAGTCACAGGGAGTTGAGACGAACAAATTTCTGGTCCAGCGTGGGAGCACCATAAAGACATACCGGAAATATCTCCAGGATGATGACTCAAGGCTCATCGATTGGAAGATATCTGCAAAACGAGATGAGTTATATGTAAGAGAATTTACCAGCCTGGAATCAAATCCTCCATTACTGATTATTGATCTTCCTGACGTGGATCAGAATTATAATGAAGAACATTTTTCAAAAATTGTCAGGGCAATATCTACAAAAATAGAAAATGAGGTTCGAGAAGGAACTATCCTATCTCTCCTTATCATTTCAGGACCCAACATCATCACCTTCCTTTCACATGAGTATTATCCAAACAGTTGGATGACTATCATACGAGAACAATTCCACCCTCGTATCAGGTTGCATCATCTCTATCGTACAAAACAAAGGATAGAACTGAGAAAAATGGTTAAAGATTTTCGGAACATGAATGAGAAGGGGGGAAATAATTCGATATTGAGACACTATTCTCTGATTAGTACCGTATTCCAGAACCATCTCCTTGATACCGGAAAAAACCGGTTCTCATCTCAGATCTCCAGGATTTTTATAACAGTCAGACCAGGTATTATCTCTTTGTACTCACTTTGTGATGGTGATGTGAGCCACATTAAGGAAATAGCACATCAGGCAAGGTTTGATAAAATTCGATTCATCCTTCAGACAACGCAAAGGTCAGATGATTTTTGTGGTCAATACAGTGCACTGCGTACAGAAACAATTGAGGAGATTTTATGATCATTTCATTCATAGAGAAACTCTATTTATGCCTCTATATTACCGGCATGATTGCTATCACATATTATTCTCCCATTTGGTTTGTCCATCCCCTGATAATGTGTACTTTTCTTTACATCTGGTTTTTTCATGCAGGAAAGAGTGAGAAAGGAATCGTGTTGCTATTATGTGGTGAATTTTCCTGTGTTGCTGCATGGTACATTTCTCCATTTCTTGCCTGGGTAATCCAAATACCGGTCATCGGTTTATTTCTCCTTATTCTGGATATTCCACATAATAAACAGGAAAAACTCTATACAATTTTATTATTTGCAGTACTTGGAGTGATAACCGCACTAAGCGATCAGATTAACCACACAGTGATTCCAGTGATCCTGATTCTCATTGCTTCAGTACTGGTAATATTAGGAATAGTAGTAACCGAATTCCGGTTAAAAAAACAGTTCAGAGTTGAAAAAATATGAAAGTACCCTATATAAATAGAGATTTTCTTAGTTCATATATCCTGATAACTGCTGCCGCATTTCTTCTTCTGGTAGTTGCTATTACTGATCGAAGGGACATTACATCTGCATCAGTAGTGATCTCGGCTATGATCCTATTTCTCTGCGGGATTTTTCTCTTTACTTTCTCCAAAAAAGAATCTTTCGACGATCACATCTCATCGCTCATTCCAGTCCAGAATCATATCAATTTTTGCACAATCATATCAGAATTAGGAATCATGGGCAATTCCTGGCTTCTTCCACAACATAAAACCGGAAAGGGCTGTGTTATGCAATTCACACCAGTTTCAATATATTCTGGTGGAACACTACAGGGAGACATTTTTGTTTCAGGAGAAGAAGGTACTGGCATTCTTGTCCAGCCAACCGGACAAACACTGATCTCATATCTTCGAAAAAATGCTGGATTAACAATTCCAGACTCTGAAGAGGAGATACTGCAGCTTATAAAAGAGACTGGAGAAGAACTTCTGGAAATAGCAGAGAAAATAAATGTTCAAAAAACCGGGGAGGGAATTTCTATCAATCTTGACAATTACCTGTTGATTGACGGATGCCGGAGAATAACAGCTGAGTCACCTGCATGTTGCACATTGAATCCATGTTCAATATGCAGTCTTTTTGGGATGATACTAACAGAAGGATTGAACCAGGCAGTAATGGTGGAGAGATGCAGACCTGATAAAAAGAAAGATCGTGTCGAGATTCTCTTCACGATATCGTGAAACCCCTCACTACCAAAAATTAGTTTTTCTTCATCTTCGCTCTGACCAGTCGTGCCTGGAGTCCGTAGTAATGTGAGAACCCGATGGCATCAGTCTGATCAATAAGCTTCGAATCAAATGATGCCACATCAACCGAGTAGAATGAGTCCGGTGATGACCGGCCAAGTACAGTGACAGCTCCTTTATAGAGCCGGAGATCCACAGTCCCGTTCACCCGCTGCTGGGTCGTGTCAATGAAGGCATTCAGGGCATCCCAGAGAGGTTCATAGATCAGACCGTAATATGCAAGTTGGGCCCATTTCGCATCCACGGACTGTTTAAAGGCGTACTCTTCCCGTGTGAGGACGAGCCGCTCAAGATCGGCATGTGCCGTAAGCAGGACCGTTGCTGCAGGATGCTCATAGATCTCACGGGCTTTGATCCCCAGAACCCGGTTCTCCATCATATCATTTCTGCCGATTCCGTGACTTCCTGCAATCTGGTTCATCTCACGGATCAGATCATACCCTGACATCTTGTTTCCGTTCAGAGCAACGGGTAGTCCTTTCTCAAAGGTCAGTGTGATCTCAAGAGGGGTTTGTGGAGCACTCATTGGTGAAACTGTCCAGGCATAGATCTCTTCAGGTGGATGAAAATCAGGCTCTTCGAGATGACCTCCCTCAACACTTCGCGACCAGAGGTTCTCATCAACAGACCAGGGTTTTTCCTTGTTGACCGGGACCGGAACGCCATGCTGTTCTGCATACTCTATCTCCCACTCACGGGTCATGTTGTTCTCACGAATCGGAGCAACAACATCAAGACCTGCTGACCTGAAGACAACATCGAACCTGAGTTGGTCGTTCCCTTTCCCAGTGCAGCCGTGTGCGACAGCAGTTGCCCCTTCTTTATTTGCAATCTCAACAACCGCTTCAGCGATAATCGGTCTTGCAAGGGAGGTTCCCATTGGGTATCCTTCATAGAGACCGTTTGCACGGATCGAGGGGAACAGGCACCGGTCTACAAATTCCTGCTTGAGATCAACAGTGTAATGCCGGTCTGCAAGTTTCTTTCCCTTCTCTTCCGCGACCGCTATCTCTTCGTCACGCTGACCTACGTTTGCTGCCACGGTGACAACGCGATCATATCCATACTGCTCCTTTAGCAGAGGAATACAGATCGAGGTATCGAGCCCGCCAGAATATGCAAGAACTACAGTGCCTTTGCCCATGTAAATATCTCCGGAAAATTGTGAATAATCCTTAGATATATGAACCTGAAGAAAAGAAAAAACTCCCGCAGGTTTTCTGCCTGTCGGGTGAAAGAGAGAAGATCAAGAGATGTAGTGCTGGAGTGGTTCAATAGTCAGGTTTTCAGCCCTGACTGTGTTGATCGCTTCAGCAGCTGCAAGGGCTGCCTGGATGGTTGTAATATAGGGTACCCCGTAGTCTACAGCGGTCCGCATGATCTGGATGTGATCCTGTCGTGCCCTGCGATCGGCAAAGACGTTGATGATGAGACTGATCTCTCCACCCCTGAGCATGTCGATCACATTTGGTGAACCTTCCTGGATCTTGCGGACAAGGTTCGAGGGGATACCATGGCTGTTGAGATACTCGACAGTGCCACTTGTGCCATAGATCTTGAGCCCGTTTTCATGAAATGCCCTGGCAATTGGGAGGATGTGATCCTTGAGATCCTGGGTTATCGAAATAAAAACGTTTCCCGAACGCGGAAGGCGGTTGTGGGCTGCGATACTGGCCTTGTAATACGCTCGTCCAAAGTCATAATCAATCCCCATCACCTCGCCGGTACTCTTCATTTCAGGACCAAGAACGGTGTCAACACCTGGGAGCTTGTTGAAGGGCAGAAGTACTTCCTTGACAGCAACGTGCTTGATCTGCCTCTCCTGATAGGGCATATCAGAGAGCCGCGTACCCATCATCACACGTGCAGCAATTTTGGCCAGGGGAATGCCGGTTGCCTTTGCAACAAACGGAACAGTCCTGCTGGCCCGCGGATTTGCTTCAAGCACATAGACCACCGAGCCCTGAACAGCAAACTGAATATTTACAAGCCCGACCACACCGAGACCAAGGGAAAGTTTGCGGGTATAGTCACGAACAGTTTCAAGAATTTCAGGCGGGAGGGACTGAGTCGGGATAACACAGGCTGAGTCACCGCTGTGCACCCCGGCAGCCTCGATATGTTCCATGATCCCGCCGATGAGCACATCGGTTCCGTCACAGACGGCATCGACATCAAGTTCTATAGCATTCTGCAGGAACCGGTCGATGAGAACCGGATGACTGCGGGAGACCTTGACTGCTTCCCTCATGTATGCGGTGAGTTCAGTAGTATCATGCACGATCTCCATTGCCCTGCCACCAAGCACATAGGAGGGCCTGACCAGTGCCGGGTACCCGATCTTTTCGGCGGTTGCCAGTGCTTCGTCTTCAGAGGTTGCCGAACCATTTGGTGGGGAAGGAATGTGGAGATCATCAAGGAGAACGCTGAACCGGTCCCGATCCTCTGCCATGTCCATGGCATCAGGTGTTGACCCGAGAATACGTGTCCTGAGCCCGACCCGCGCCATCTCATCACGGAGAGGAACTGCAAGGTTCACGGCGTTCTGCCCACCAAACTGAACCATCACACCGTCGTACTCGTCCTTTTTGAGGATATTCATCACATCCTCAAGCGTCATCGGCTCGAAGAAGAGACGGTCAGAGGTGTCAAAATCGGTTGAGACAGTCTCAGGATTATTATTGACCACATGCACTTCCACACCCATCTCACGAAGGGCGGTGACTGCATGAACCGTGCAGTAATCAAACTCTATGCCCTGGCCTATCCTGATCGGACCGGAACCAAGGATCATAACCTTCTTCTTTTCTGAAGGTTGCATCTCACACCGTGAATCACCCCAGGTAGAATAGAAGTATGGAGTCTGGGCAGGAAACTCGGCAGCACAGGTGTCCACCATCTTGTAGGAAGGTGAACCACAGAGGGTTGTGATCTCTTCCTCACTTCGCTTGGTCAGGATGCTGATCTCACTCGTAGAGAAACCATACCTTTTGGCAAGCTTGATCTGATCGTCAGTACCTCCGGTTGTCAGGACACGCTCAAGATCGATGATGTTCCTGACCTTCTCAAGCCAGAACGGAGTGATCTTGGTAAGGTCAGTTACCTCATCAAGACTGAAGTCCTCCCTGAACGCATCAAAAAGCGTAGCAAAACGCTCATCTGTCGGCCGTGAGAGGATCATGCGGATCTCACCGTGATTTGTGTGGCGATCAGCATCATTGTCAAGAGAACGAAGAGCTTTCTTAAACGCTTCCTCTACACATCTGCCGATAGCCATCACCTCACCGGTTGATTTCATGGCTGTTGTGAGAGTCCGGTCAGCGGTCTTGAACTTGTCAAACGGCCACCGCGGAACCTTGACAACAACGTAATCGATCGATGGCTCAAACGATGCCGGAGTCTTCCCGGTCACGGTGTTGAGGATCTCATCAAGCCTGAGACCGATGGCAATCTTCGCAGCAACCCGTGCAATAGGATAGCCTGTTGCCTTTGAGGCAAGGGCTGAAGAACGTGAAACACGTGGGTTCACCTCGATGACCCGGTACTCCTTGTCTTTCTTAAACCCGAACTGGATGTTGCAGCCACCCTGCACATCAAGAGCACGAATGATCTTGAGTGCAGCATCACGAAGGACATTGAACTCGTCATCGCGGAGGGTAAGAATCGGGGCCACAACCACACTCTCGCCGGTGTGGACTCCCATCGGATCCACATTCTCCATCCCGCAGATGGTGATGCAGGTGTCATTGGCATCCCGCATCACCTCGAACTCAACCTCTTTCCATCCTGCCACACTCTCTTCGACAAGCACCTGGTGAATTCGGGATTTTCCAAGTCCGAGTTCGGTGATTCGGCGGAGATCATCTTCGTTGTATGCAATTCCACCACCAGCCCCACCGAGGGTATACGCTGGTCTGATGATAGCAGGGAATCCAACAATTTTTGCCGCCTCATCGAGCTGAGAGAGGGAACTGACGATCATGGACTTCGGGACCGGCTCACCGATCCGCTGCATCAGATCCCTGAACTTCTCACGATCCTCTCCTTCATAGATCGCCTTGAGCGGGGTCCCAAGGATCCGGACGCCCTCAAGTGCGCCCATCTCGGCAAGCTCGGCGGTAAGGTTGAGGCCGGTCTGGCCTCCCATCCCAGACATTATTCCATCAGGTTTCTCTTTCGCGATGATCTTCGCGATCACATCTGCCTGAAGGGGCTCAACATAGATGATGTCCGCAGTGTCAGGGTCGGTCTGAATTGTTGCCGGGTTACTGTTGACAAGTACTACCTCGACACCTTCTTCGCGAAGGGCTCGACAAGCCTGCGATCCTGAGAAATCAAACTCAGCAGCCTGACCGATCTGGATCGGGCCTGATCCGATGAGGATCACTTTCTTAATAGATGGATCTTTTGGCATCAGATGAGCCTCCGCATCATCATATCAAAGTACATCTTCTCTGTATCATGCGGCCCGGCATGAGCTTCAGGATGGAACTGAACGCAGAAGAGTTCAAGATACTCATCCTCAAATCCTTCGAGTGTTCCGTCATTGCAGTTGGTAAACGTGACCTGGCACCCTTCAGGAAGGGACTCTCCCATCACAACGAATCCGTGGTTTTGTGAAGAGATCGCGATCCGGCCATCTTTGTACCTGACCGGCTGATTAGCTCCACGGTGACCGAACTTCATCTTCTGTGTCTCTCCGCCAAGCGCAAGTCCGCAGATCTGATTGCCCATACATATCCCGAACACTGGCAGTTCACCAGCCAGGTTTTTCACTGCATGGATCGCTCCGGTTGCCTGGACCGGATCACCAGGGCCGTTACTGATAAAAAGTGCATCAGGTTTGCATGCAAGAATCTCATCCGGTTTTGCATCATGCGGGAAGATGTAAAGGTCTGCATTCCGGCTGCTTAAACTCTGCAGAATATTCTTCTTCACACCGAGATCTATCAATGCCACCTTTGGTCCACTGCCTTTCTTGTGCCATGGCTCTTTGCATGAGACCTCAGGGATCAACGACTGTGTCGTGATATCTGGTGCGGATCTGGCGAGTTTCACCGCCTCTTCACCATCGTCACTTCCCACGATGACTCCTGCACGGACCGTCCCTTCTTCCCTGATGCTTATGGTCAGATGACGTGTATCAACACCAGTGATCCCGAGGAGACCTTCTTCCTCAAAAAACTGGGAGAGTGTAGTCCTGCCTGCCGGCTGCCTGCAGAGCTCGTGAACAACACACCCAGATGCCCATACGCGGGAGTTCTGAAAATTTTCCCTGTCAACTCCATAATTTCCAATAAGGGGGTAGGTGAAAAGAAGAATCTGGCCGTGATAACTGGGGTCGGTCATCGCTTCCATATACCCTGTCATCTGCGTGCTGAAGACCAGCTCGCCGGTTGTCTCTCCCTCAACCCCGAATCCCTCGCCGATAAAATATCGTCCATCCTCTAATCCGAGCGCAGCCTTCATGGTATAAGTCCCATATCAGTGAGCATGAAAACGTAATAACGATACCTTACGAAAAATTTCTGATTCATTTATCCAGGTTCCTTGAATAAATATAAAATTCAGGAACATCGGGACAATTTATTCTTCACAGTGATCTTAAGAACAATCTTAAGAACACGGCGGTAGAATCATGAGATGATGAGCGTTCCAAGAAGAGTCTTTTTTACCCGGGGTGTCGGCATTCACAAAGATCGGCTGGCCTCCTTCGAAGCTGCACTCCGATCTGCGGGTATTGAGATGTTCAACCTCGTCTATGTATCATCAATATTTCCGCCCAAGTGCACTGAAGTTACCAGGCTTGAAGGACTTCGGAGTCTGAACCCGGGTGAGATCGTTTATGCAGTTATGGCACGGGCTGATACCAATGAACCAAACCGCCTGGTCAGTGCTGCAGTCGGACTTGCTCTGCCTAAAGAGCAGGATCATTACGGATACCTCTCTGAACATCACACCTATGGTGAGACTGAAACCCAGTCAGGGGAGTATGCAGAGGATCTGGCAGCAACGATGCTGGCCACCACACTTGGGATAGAATTTGATCCAGATACAGCCTGGCAGGAGCGGGAACAGATCTATAAAGCCAGTGGCAAGATCATCGAGACCTCGCACATCTGTCAGTCAGCAAAAGGTGATGTTTCAGGGAAGTGGACAACAGTAATCGCTGCCGCAGTATTTGTAATGGAATAACCCTTTATGTGAGGTTATCCACAGAAAGAGGATAATTACGCAATATATTTAATCTATACACCAAATAGTTCTACTATCAGGATTCCGGTATGACATGGAACCCTGAATGAATTAGACAGGGATGGGGTATTGAGCGACTATGGACACCGCTAATAGGCGTGAACTGAAAAACCTTCTCAGGCGGGGGGAGGATGCTCTTCTTCGACGTGACTACGAGCGGGCGTCAACGTATTTCAGGCGGGCATATACTACAGACCCGGGAAATATTACGGCCATAACAAACCTGGGATATGTGTACGCAAAAATGGGCCGGTTCTCCCATGCCCAGAAATGCTTCATCACAGCACTGGATATTGATCCAGATAACCCGATCGCAAGGAAGAACCTGAGCCTCCTGATGAGTCCGGAGGAAGAGAGGCGGACTGCGTCCCCACAAGTACGGGGAAGGCCGGGAGAGGAGATCTTTCTCAGGTACCTTGAGTGGGGAAACCTGCAGATGAAGCAGGGCAACTATTATGCTGCAATCCAGTATTTTAAACAGGCAAGCAGAATTCATCCTGATTTCATCGAACCGCACCTGAAGATAGGTATCAGTTACGAAGAGCTTAAAGAGTGGGCAGCTGCTGCAGGTGCCTTTACCGATGCTCTTGATATCTTCCCAAAAGACCCTGTTGCGCAGGAACACCTTGACCGGTGCAGAGGAATGACTTCAGATGATCTGCATCAGGGGCATGAGAACGATGCCCCGGTGGTATCATCTGTTACGATACCACCTCTTGGCTTCGAAGTGAAACCAGAGCAGGATCATCAGTCAGCACCTCCGGTCCCGGAGAAAGAAGCAATAGTGAACATGCCCGGATCCACCTCATCAAAGGAGGATAGTACAACACCGGAAAAACCAAAGTCTGAAGATGAGATGATCCGGTCTATTCTTGATCAGTACAGTGATCTGATGAGCTCGGGGAAATCTTCAGAAAAAGGACAGAAGACCGACACTGGGGATATGATTCCTGAAAAGGAAGAACCCAAAAATCAGGAACCACCGGCCCCGCCGGTTGTTTCAAGCCAGCCACCCGCTAGTAGTGACGATATTGTCAGCAGCATCCTGATGCAGTATCAGGATGATATTACAGACGAAGGTCAGGCTGCATCGCCCGCTCCTGAACCGGCATCAACAGAGCAGGATCAGGTACCGCATACCGGCAGTGCACCATTAAGTGGAGAGAAGAACGAAATGAGTCCGGCACAATCCAGTGGGATAAGGGTCGATCTTAACGATGACCAGAAAGACGCTCTGCGGGAACTTGGAAATATCGGAGCGTCTCACGCAGCAACTACGCTCTCCACCATGCTGAACACGCCGATCATGCTGAATGTTCCTGAGATCAGCATCACGGATTTCGAACATATCAATGCAGAGATCTCTCAGGAAAATTCTGCCATGGGTATATTTACCATGGAAGGGCAGATGGCGAAGGCCGGATATGTTATCCTGCACGTTCCCAGAGAGTCCGTCGTGCTCATGACCAGTATCATGCTGGGTATGCCTGCAGATCCAGCACGGGAACTGAACGAGATGGATGAGAGTGCCATCACAGAGATCGGTAATATCATGGTCTCTGCATTTCTGGACGGGACTGCAGAACTACTCGGGATCATCATGCTCCCCTCTCCACCCCGGACAATCTTTGACCTGCCAAAAAATGTCTTTGACCTGATCATCAAGGAGAGCAACATCCTATACGATAATGTCGTCTTCTTCAGAACCGAACTGCTCTGTGATGAGCATGAACTCAATCTGAACATCTTCATGCTTCCAAATCCCCCGGTTCTTCAGGAGATCGTGCGAATGCTTGAGAAGATTATTGAAGATTCAGCTCAGGGCCAATAACACTTTTTTCGTAAAAACAGATTATATCTCACGGATGGCGCCATCAGCCTGACGGATAACAAGGCGTCCCCCTTCTTTTGGAAAATAGGTTATTGTGCGGCCTACTGTTCCACCGATGTCTTCCCTGATGATCGGTATCGAGTTTGCCTTGAGAAGGTCACGTAAGGCATCAACATTCCGCTCGCCGATGTTGAGATTTCCTGAAAAATTCTGAAACATAGAGGCGCCACCTGCCAGTTTCGCCTTCAATGAAGAACTCTTAACGCCCTTAACTGCAAGATCCTTGAGAAGAATCGTAACCGCGGTATCAGCATACTTACCCTCACGCTCTCCGGGTTTGCCACTCGATTTCGGGAGCATGACATGAGCAAGTCCGCCGATCTTCTTCTCTTCATCGTGAAGGATCAGACCTACACATGACCCAAGGCCGATAGAAGTCATCACCGAACTTCCTACCGACCACTCACCAATGCCAATGATGATCAGATCTTTCTGATCCCGTGTTAATATCGGCGGTGTCGTCATGCTACAACCTGAACTGGATTATCCGGATGTGGAGATCACACTGTCCATTCGCGCAAACAACTCGTTGAGCAGCCCTTTGCTGGGAAGCAGAATAATGTTTGCGCTGATGTTGTACTCAGCACATTGAAGTTCGGTCTTGAAGAGTACCACCTCATCCACGTTTTCATCGATCTCCTGGGTGGCGATGATCGTCTGAAGTGCTGCATGAGGCATGTCAATAACCATGGACGGGGGTGACGGGATCATGATGATCGAGAGCAGGGTTGCACATGCATCCAGGAATGAGGAGGTCATGATGTTGCCGATCTCGTTAAGGGCACTCTTATCCATATCATCGATCTCCCTGTCAGAGACACTCTGACCGAGCATAATGCTCGTCAGTCTGATGATGGACTCTTTTGGAATATGAATGATGATGTACCCGTTTCCTGCCAACTGACCCTGGATCTGGAACACAACCATTGCTGCTGCTACATCATCCAGATAGTACCGGAGATTCTGAAGTTGCACAAGAATAATCTCAGGCACATGAATCGAGATCAGGGTGTTCAGGATGGTGGAGAGTGTGGTCGCTGCGTGGGATGCGCCGATATTACCGAGTTCACGCAGTTCATCGGCTTGCATGTCGGTTATCAGATGCTCTACGTCAGATATCACATTGTTCTTCATGACCTTCTTCACCCTTCTGCCTGAACTCTTCCTTGCTGCTTTCTGTCCTGAACTTTCCCGCAGTATCGCCTTGACATCAAGAACAGGAACAACCTCGCCGTCTCCGGGAATCGTGACCCCGCTTACTCCGTCACATGTGCCCACAAACTTGGAGAGAGGCTTGATGACAACCTCCTGCTGGCCTTCAATAAGATCAGCAATGATGGCACCCTTCCGGTTCTGGTTCTGCAGAACCACGATGACCTCTTCATTCTGAGACCTGCCAAACATGTCATCCAGCCGGTAGAGAACGATGATCTCATCGCGCATCAGAATCCCTTCTCCATGGCCGATGTTCTGGATCGGGAAGGCTGCAAGACTCGCCACTTCAGCCACATTGGTGATCGGGATCGCACACCTGCGATTGTTGATCCTGATCATCATCACCATGACAATTGCCATCGTCGGCGGGAGGACAAGCTCAAACCGGCTTCCCTGCCCGAACACAGACTCCAGTTTGATTGTACCCTGCAGAGAGGCGATGGTTGTCTTGACAACGTCAAGCCCGACCCCTCTGCCGCTGATATCGGTGATCTTATCGGCAGTGGAGAAGCCGGGAAGGAAGAGGAGATCGTTGATCTCTGTCTCTGACATGGCAGCCAGCGCATCTTCGGTTGCGAGGCCGCGCTCAAGTGCCTTCTTCTTGATCTTCTCCTGGTTGATGCCTGCCCCATCGTCCTCTATGACGATGACAACATTATCTTTGTCACGTGAAGCTGAGAGCTTAAGGGTCCCTTTCGGAGGTTTTCCGTTCTTAATACGAACATCAGGCGGCTCAATCCCATGATCCAGTCCGTTTCTGATCAGGTGAAGAAGGGGATCATTGAGGCCATCCATCACACTCCGATCAAGTTCAGTGTCACCACCTTCGACAATGAAATCAACCTCTTTTCCCTCTTTGGTTGCAATATCACGGACGGTCCGCGGGAACCGGTTGAAGATATGGTTGAGCGGAATCATCCTGATGTCCATCATCATGACCTGGAGATCAGCAACAGATCTCCCCACCATGTTGAGGGTTTCATCAAGTTCCTTGATCTTGTACTCCTGGGCGATCTGCTCAAGCCTGCCACGGTTGATCACCAGATCCTCAACCAGATTCATCATATGGTCGAGCCGATCGATGTCCACCCTGATGTTCTTGACTTCACGTTTCTTCTCGACTTTTTCACCAGCAGAGATACGAGAAGGGGCAAGCGTTCCGTTCTGATGATCCTCCAGTCCGATACCTGCCAGACCCGGACCTGATACCTCCTGAATAGGAGTGAACGATGAACTTTTAATGTCAGATCCTTTTAGATATGCTTTGACACTCTCTTCAGATATCTCTGAACCATTAAGTTCAAGATCAAAGATACCTGAAAAGGTTCCACTATCCTCAATCACTTCACGACGCGGTGAGAAGTTTGTGAGGGTACCATGTGACTCGAGATTCTGGAGAATCAGCATGGCACGAAGATTTTTCGAGTCAACCGCAGGAGAAAGTTCGATATGGATCGCATATCGCTTCTCATGCTCTGAACCAGGTGCCGATATCGCAGCATTACCAGGTTGAGCGAGTGACTCTGTTTCTGTCAGTGAAAACGATCTGATGTCAGATATCGCTAGAATTGTTTCTACTGCCTGCTTTCCTGCATTGGTGACAAGGGTGAGATCGATAGTCCCTTCAAATACAGGATCATCTTCCACTATGGTTCTTTCAGGAGAAATTGCAGAGATGACACCTATACTCTCCAGGTTCTGAAGGATCAGCATCGAGCGCAGGTTTTTGCTGTCTACTTCTGGTGAGAGTTCGATATGAAGGTCATATTCAATATTGCCAGCCTGATCGTATGACTCATATGCTGGGTTTTCGTACATGTCACCGGCAGGCTCAGGAGAGACCTGAGTTCCTGACTCTTCAGAATCCTTCTTTCTCCCTGAAGCCGGCGCCGCAACCGAACCTGATAACCAGGCTTTCAATGCAGAAACACGAGCCTCGCGATGTTCTAGAAGCCCGTCCCCGCCAGCCTCGACATCATCGATCATAGCCTCGATGTCATCAACTCCGGCGAGCAGATCATCCATGAGAGCCTGGCTTACCTGCAGGTTGCCACTACGGATCTGGGAGAATACATCTTCAAGTGCATGACAGATCTCCTCCATGTGCATAAAACCCATGGAGGCAGACATACCCTTCAGTGAATGTGCAGAGCGGAATATCTCATCAATGGCATGAGAGTCGGTCCCCTGCTCAAGAATCAGAAGGTTACTGACAATGCCTTCATGGTTCTCCCGTGATTCAGCAACATACAGGCTTCGGTATGCGTCAAGATCTGACATTCATCACCCTGAGATGCTTTTAACAAACTCTTCGATCTTTCCAGGAATATTTTTCAGAGGCATTACATGATCAACAGCTTCTCGCTGGAGTGCAGACCTGGCCATCCCGTATACCAGACAGTCTTCCTGCCTGCAGACAATAGTGACGCCTCCTGCTTTTTTTATGGCTTCAGTCCCTTCTCCACCATCATTACCCATCCCGGACAGGATAGCAGAGACACTCCTGCCACCAAACACCTGGGCTGCAGAGACAAATGTCTTGTCAACCGCAGGTTTCACATTATGTACCGGAGGAGAGTCTGCATGCACGATCTTACCACCCTGCACACCCCCCTTGTCAAGGTATGATGAAACAATGGTGTGATACCCAGCCTTTGAGATGAAGACCATGCCACGTTTGAGAATGTCACCATTCTCGGTCTCCTTAATCCGAAGCGGGGAGATACGATCTAGCCGTGCTGCCAGTGCAGCAGTAAAACCACCCTTTGGCATGTGCTGAGTTATGATAACAGCAGCATTCAGATCCGCAGGCAGGTTGGAGACAACCACATCAAGCATCGGCGGTCCTCCTGCAGAGGATCCAATGAGCACGATATTTTTTGCGATCTCATCCTTCGATGCTGGCTTTGAAGTGACGTAGGCGATAGTGCAGATGTTTTTGATCTTTGATCTCAGTTCAGCGCCAATCTCCCGGATATTTTTAATTCCCCGGGGTTTTAACATGAAATCATCAGCACCAAGTGACATCGCCTTCTTGGTCATCTCAGCACCTTCAGAGGTGAGAGAACTCAGCATGAGGGTGCGGGGAAATGGTGAGAACTCACGTTTTCTCTCCAGCACACCGATCCCATCAAGTTTGGGCATCTCAATATCAAGCGTGATGAGATCTGGTTTTAACTCACGAATCTTCTCAAGAGCCTCCATTCCATCTGATGCAACCCCGACGACCTGAATTTCAGGATCGCCGGCCAGCATATCCTGTACTACTGTCCTGATAAAGAGAGAGTCGTCGATGATGAGAACCCGAATCATGTTACGATGCACCAAGAACGTTGGCGATCTCCTCAAGGACTTTGGGAGCCTGGAATGGCTTAACTATGTATCCTCTGGCGCCACTTTTAATCGCCAGTTTTACCATCTGTTCCTGACCAACCGCCGTACACATAATGACCTTGGCGTTGGTATCGAGGGTCTTGATCGCTTTCAAGGCCTCAATTCCATTCATCTTTGGCATGACAACATCCATGGTAACAAGATCTGGTTTCAGATCCCGGTACTTGTTCACACCAATATCTCCATCCTCTGCCTCTCCCACAATCTCGTGTCCACCGGCAGAGAGGATATTTTTTAATAATGTCCGCATAAAGAGGGTATCATCGACAATGAGGATTCTTCCCATAGGTGAACGCTTCCTCCTATGATTAAGAAGCTGCGTACTGGTAAAAGTATTTTGTATTGAAGCCAGTCTTATGACGGTGGTTTCAATGCATCAGTTATGTATCTAACCCCTTTCGGGGTGAGCTGTACTTCTTTGCGGATCATCACCACATCGACCAGCTTCAACTTCAAAAGAGTATCGTAAATAACGTCCAGTTCTTTGGCAGAGAGGCTCAGCATGTTCTCAATTGACTTCGTGTCCATACCGCTGTAGATGAGCATGGCAACCTGGGCAGTCTGGGCATCAAGCTGATCCAGTTCGGAGCCCTTCATGTCCATCTCCTTGGTTGCATCACGAAGGAAGTTATACAGGACCTGAAGTGTAGAGAGCGGACAGAGGACGAACGAGGTCACCACCTCACTATTCTCAAGGTGATCAACCTTCACCACATCAAGTTTCTTGTGTTGCAGTTCACGCTTGGTCAGTTCAAGACTGGCAACTTCCTTGAGCGGAACACAGATCATCTTCTCCTGACTCACAAACCATATACCAGTCTTGAGAACTGCTATAGCCCCCTTCTCCCACTTCGCATTGGTGACCAGAACACCACCCCTGATGGCAGGTGACATAAAGTGTGCCATCAGCCGGTAGGCATTGCAGGCCATGATGATCTTCTTGTTCAGAACCTGCAGAACCTTCTCGACTGATGCAATCTTGTATATCTTTTCAGATTTGTCTGAACCAGTAACGATGAGGGTGTCTACCTGACCCCGTTGCTGGAGATCAACAATACTCCGGAAGGAGATCTCAAGATTATATGGATCCTTGAGGATGAGACTATCCTTGGCTATCTCGATCTTTGATGTAACCCAGGAACCGCCTTTCTCCAGTTTTACCGGAACTTCTGCCATTGAACCCCTGTACTGAAATATCTATGCCGCTATTATTTGTTCTTTGCTTTTTTAGTAATGATTTTCATGATATCCTCAAGTTCTTCTGCCAGTTCTTCGGCAGTAACATGGACATCCTTGAGATCCCTGAGTAACACATCATCATCACGTTTCTTCAGATCGCTGATATCGGCCTTGAGCGAAGCGATCAGGTCGTCGTCACCAAGGCCGCCCTTACCCTGGGACAACTCGAACTGTTCTTCCCCTCCCCCAGAGTCATCCTCCCCCCCGTACATATAGGGAGTATCTTCAGAAGAACTGTAAGAGGCGAGATCACTTCCGCTGATTGAATCACCACCCTCCATGGTTGAGATGATCTCACCACCTGAATCGGATCCGATCTCAATCGTACTTGAGTAGATCTCATCGATCTCATCAGAGGGTTCTTCAGTGTCAAGCACCACATCCTCTTCTTCAGCGCTCGTGGTGATATCCATCCTGCGAACCTGTTCTTCAGAGGGAAGTTCCTGCATGACATCGGTATCACCGTAGGGTGTCCGCACCGAATCAAACTCAGGATTCACGGACTCAAGTTCAGCATCGATATCCAGACTGTCATCAAGATCCAGCCCGTCAAGCAGATCATCTCCAATATTATCCTCATTTTTCCGGGATTCACCTGAAACAGATGAGCCAGACCCTGATATGTCTCCGGCTTCATCCGGCTCTTGCGTCTTCTGCTTTTTAGCAGGCTTTTCTTTCTTATCAGGTTTTCCGGAAGACTTTGGAAGAGAAAGATTAACAGAAGGGAGAGACGGCATCTTTGGAAGTTTTTGCATCAGGCCTGAAAAGAAACCCCCACCGGCACCTTTTGCTGCAGATGTCTTCTCACTCTTTGGTTTTGACTTCTTTGGTTTCGGCTTTCGGTTTTTAAGTCGTATCCGCAGATCTTTGATCACCTCAGAGAGGATGAGCATACCGGTTGCAACCATCAGACCGATCGCTAGTCCGATCACGACCATCATCAGGTAAAGAACCGGGATATCAAATATCAGGAGAATTGAACCGCCGAGCACTATCGTAACAAAGATGATGAGACGGCGGGTTGAGTCGGTTAATTGCACCATCTTTATACTCCTTCAAAGGTGGGAATCTTGAAGAAGATTCCGATAATGATCGGGGCTATTATATAAATTATTCCGGTTGTTGCACAGAGAAGACTGGCAAAAAAGTAGATTAGAGATTTATCTCCGCCATAAACTACTTTTCCGGCAAATATGTTCGCTATCGTCAGCATGGTGATAGTGATCACCACGTATGTGCCGATTACTTTTGAATCAAAGTTTGCAAACACGAAGAGACTGCCTGAAACCGATGAGGCTATCGAAGCTCCCTGGCCGGCTGTCAGCGCTGCACTGCTCTCCCCAAGAGTAGCCATCTTTGCCGTAATAGCATCGGACATAATAACCAGGATCTGGAAGAGAAAGAGGAAGATCCCCACCATCATAGCGTGCATCGGAACGAGAAGAACAATAAAACCCATCGCCAGGGTGTGCCGGTGTTCACGCAGAAGGACCTGATCAAGCATGGACGAACTGACAATTTCACCGATCTTCTCTGCTTTTCCACCAATCTGAATAGAATCGCGATAGATATTCAGGTATTTATAGATCAGGTAACTTCCGCTATCATTAATAAATCGCTGCCAGCTCTGCTTATCACTGAGGCCCAGGTTAAGTTTGGTGTACACTCCGTTGACCAGAGGTTCCAGATATTTCAGGGATTTCTTATCAATGTCTGCTAGTGCCGGGGCCATTGTTGTCCCCTTTCCACCCTGAATTGCGCCAACACTGCGAATGAATGTGGGAAACTCTGCATCTCGGAGTGTGATGTTACCATCATCGATGAAGCCGATGACTCCAAGTGGGAAGAGCAGCATCCCGATGAGCATGAGAATGAGCCCGTAATTCATCCCGAGTAGCAGGAGCAAGATAACAATTATCGCAAGTATCGGGACAACCTTACGCTCCATCCGATGAACCATATTTTGTTCAGGAGAGCCCTGCGGAAGTCCGTGGGTCTTTGGATCACCGGGGACTGCTTTGTACATCGTAGTGATCCCAAGCACCGATATTGAGAATATGATAAGATACGAGACAGACAATGTTCCCTGTACATCATTTGGGGCGTATATTGCAATTGAGACCATGATGATGATGCCGACCAGGGAGCCCGAGAAGAGCATAGAGACATAGGCATCACCCCATTTCTTCAGCATCTCAAGACCCTGCTCATATGTTGAGCGGTACACATTTCGGATAGTATCAAGTTCACGGGTCAGGAAATCCTCATCCGGAACCCCTGACTCGATCGCGTTTGCATACCGGTTGACCATTGAGAAGAGCATCTCGTTCTGGATCTTTTTTGCTACATTGACAAGTGCCTCAACATAGCTATACCCCCATCGTTTGACCAGAATATCTGCACGATAAATGAACTTGGTTGAGACATACTCACGACGTGCTCCGGTATAGGCAAAGATCTCAGGTCGGGATGCATTGGCAGTGATGATCGCAGCCATGTAGGTGAGCATGAAGAGCAGATCAGAGCCCATCATCTTGTCTTCAACAAAAAATTTATACATCTTGGCCCGAAAGGCCTGAACAGTCCCTTCAAACGGAATAGTCCCGTTATTTGACTGTCGTATCCGATCCAGAAGACTCTCTAGCACGATATTCAATTCCTTATATTTCGATATTGAGCAGGCCTTGCTTCTTGAGCTTAGTCAGCATGTTATGTAGTTCCATAAAATCAGTGTATCCGGCTTTGTGAAGTCGCTCAAGAATCTTGGCACGTTTTTCGACTTCCATATAGATCTGGGCTTTTTTATGTTCAGGAATACCAAGCATTGTTGCGATCTTGCTCTCCAGAAGATAACTCGAACCTTTCCCTGTGAATTCGTGAGTATCGGTGACCGGGTCCCAGGTGAATACCTGCACGAAGGAGAAACCACCGCTCTCCGGATCATACCCAACAAGTTCACTTACGGCCAGCTGACGACGCACCATACTTCCATCAGGTCTTCTCACCGCACTCTGAATAACCACCAGATTTAAATTATCAATGAAAGTTTTTGGAATACTGATCGGATCACCGGTAAGACGCTGGATAAGTTTTTCTACCGATGCAGCGTGGAACGTCGACATCACAGGGTGACCGGTCTGCATGGCACCAAAAGCAACTGCTCCTTCAACTCCACGGATCTCTCCAACAATGATCATATTCGGGCGCTGACGAAGTGCTGCTCGGAGCAGATCGAACATGGTTACATCCCCTCCCTCACCTTCACCTTTTCCTTTCCCTTTGGAAACTTCTCGTGACCAATTCCGGTGAGGGATCATCACTTCCGGTGTATCTTCTATACTAACAATCTTCCCTTCAGGTGAGATGAACGTGGTAAGTGCATTCATACTTGTTGTCTTGCCACTCGCAGTCTCGCCAGACATGAACATGGACATCCCGTTTTCTATACAGATCCAGAGATATGCTGCAAGGGAATAACTGCAGGTTCCAAACTCAACCAGTTTGGTAATGGAGATGACATCATCCATTGCCTTACGTATGGTGAAGTTACTCCCTCTCCTGCTGATCTCAGATGAGTATACAATATTGATACGGGACCCATCCGGTAGAGTCGCATCAACAATCGGATTTCGGTAGGTGATTGGACGCCTGGATTTTTCTGCTAATTTGATACAAAAATCATCAAGAAGAGGTTCTGAATCAAATCCTACAACAGATTTCAGACCTTTGAAGATCTTATGCTCGATGAAGATCGGGCCCAGACCATCACAGGTGATATCTTCAATAAAGTTATCAGAGATAAAGGGGAAGAGAACTCCGACATCGATCTTATCCCTGATCATCTGGTACTCGATTGCTTCAAACTCCTGAGGACTGACAATGATCCTTCCATCTGCCAGATGAGGAACATCGGTAAAGATATGACTCTCTTCAGGCTCTTCTTTTGCAGTCAGATCAGTTGAGAGAAATGATTTGAACTTGTCAGAAAATGATTGTGGCCCTTCTATTTTAAGAAGTGAGGGATCTATTGCCTGCCCTGGTTTTTTTACGTAAAGAACCTGTCTGAGGAGCCTTTTCAGGACCACAGTCCTCTCTTCTGCAGTGACCGGATCCTCATCAAGAGCATCAAGAAGATCAACGAGCCTGTACTCTATTGCCGGAAGAAGGTTGCCGATATTGTGAAGAAATGACGGTTCAATCGGGATATAATAATTCCTGACATCAGTCGGATCAAAGAAGATATGGATAAAGATCGGTGGCTTTGCCGGATAGATCAGGTTGGGATCCTTGATACCTTTGAGATCACGTTTTAACTCCGAAAAAAAGAGCGGAATACCAAATTCATCCACAGGGAATATATGAAGGTATTCAAGCAGATGTGGGTAATTTTTGGCATACTCCTTAGCATTGGCAGGGAGCATACGATAGAGTGCACAGGAATCAGGGTTGATGAGACACTCTTCAGTGTCGTGACTCTCTGCTTCCTGAAAGGGGGCCTTCCCCTGGATAATCAGTCTTGCCATGATCAGACTTTTGCCAGGGAGACCGGGATGATCTTCATCCCATAACCGGGGTGTACTTCGAAACTTACCAGGTTACCTGTTGTCTTTCGTGCACCCCTGACCTTCACCACTTCAAGGACCATGACATACTTGTCACCCATCAACTTACGCATCATCAGAAGGTGGGCATCACAGATCGACCTTACACGGGTGAGTGTCTCATCAGAGAAGGCATAACTGTGCATCGTGATAAGGATGGTCTTTCCCTGATCACAGATGTTTTTCGCCTGTGTCAGGAACGAGAGAACCGCTTCCTGACTGGTATATTCAGTAAATATTGTGAGTGAATCGATGATTGCGACATCAGCATTACTGAACTTGACATGCATAATGATCCGCTCAAGGATGTCATTCATCGCATCAGGAGTCCACTTGAACTCTACAAGGTGGCAGTGAAAGAGACGGATATATCCCCACGCAAAGAAGTCAGATATGTCAAGTGACATTGACTCCATCTGGGTAAGAAAACTCTTCGTGGTCAGTTCTGTTGAGAAGAGATCCACACGAAGATTATTACGCATACTTCCGGAGATGATCTGTTGGGTAAAAACGCTCTTCCCGGTATCATTCTCACCCTCAATGAGAATCAGGGAACCAAGCGGTAGTCCATCAGCGATCTTTTTATCGATCTCCGCATTTCCTGTTGTCAGAATCCGCTTCTCTTCCTTTCCGAGAAGCTCTGAAATATCTGCCGACTGACCCTCAGAGCCGGCTGAGAGATCGAGTTCTGCCATGTATGAATTCCCCCGTAGTACTACTCTGCAGTGAGGTTAATAGATATTCCTAAAGGTATCAGAGATTGGTAGAAGCTGTGATCCCATTTGGCGTGACAACCTTGGTCCAACTAGGATTAATAGAAGTATTTAAACGGATCTCCAGGGTTTCACTTGGATCCCACATGTTTTTATTCATGAGATCATTAGGAACAATATAAGAAAAATGTGGAGTTTCCGAAATACTTGACGTATATCGGTTCAGAGTACTAGTACTTTTATCATAAACATAGAGATCCGTTTTTGACAGATCTCCGGGGGTGTAAGTTGTGCTTCCGGTATTGTTGAGATCCAACACTAACCAGTAACTAGAAGCACCACCCGAACCAATCGTAGCCAAGTCAATCCTAATAAGTGACTGCCTGATCCCATCCTGAACATTGCCCATCTCAATTTGAGAATTCATTGAAGATTCTGCTATGGTAAGGATTCCGGCAGCTATTACATATCCTCCTGTAAGAATGAGAACGAGTGCCACTGCCCCAGTCACTAGAGAAGATACCATAAAAATTCAGGTTGGTAGTGAGAAGGTTACAGAACGTCGGATACTATTAGGAGTTGCAAAAGTAAATGACAGGGTGTCAGTAGATAAAATAGATAAGTCAGTTATCGTGACTTCTAAAGTTTCACCAATATCCCAATACCCATTATCAGTGGCATCACCTAGATCATAATCAAAGTTATTTGTTGTTGCAGACCCACCAGCCCCATATGAATAACGTTCTATAGAAGTACTCGTTCCATAATAAACATCTGATTTACGTACATCATAGATAGATAGCTGAGTTGCCCCAACATTTTTCATCCATACTTTGATGGTATTAGCGCTTGCAAAAGTATTCACTATTCGAAAATCAGTCTTCATCTTTTCGTCAGCAGAGTGGGCGACAGTTCCGAAGGTATCACCTGCCGAGAATATAGCTGGCAATATCGCAGCAATGAGGAAGGCAGCCCCCACTGCCGCCCCAATAAGAAGAATCGATGACGATATCGCTTCTCCAGCCATTGTTCAGATTACTCGCGGGTTGGAATATATTCAAATTCCGAGTCGTCTTCGCTGAGGTTCTCTGCATCCTCAAGTCTGCCTGCAGGAGCAGAGACCTTCCGCTTCTCAATCAGGACATCAAGCATGTCACGGTCAAGACCCGGATCCTCAGGCTGCAGAATGCGGTTCAGTTCGTATAATGCGAGAACAAACTCATCCGCCTTCATCTCATGAACTTCTCCAATAGATGGGGCCATTAAACGCGCAATATCCTTGACCTGTTTGCAGTGATCATCTGATATGTGGCCCATCTCTTTGTATGATTCGAGCATAAGGTCAACACGATCATGCCCGTACCGTTTGACATTACTGGATGTCCACTCGAACAGGCTGTATACCTTTTGAATTTTCACCTTCTCACGCGGCTTTTTGGGTTTGGTCTGATCACGCTGGGCAGGTTCTGCAAATAACTGGTTCCGTAATGATTCAAGCATTCCCTTTTCTGCAGCGAGTGAAGAGAGAGCAGAAGATACTCCTGCCATCTGGTTTCCACTGCCTCCCATGGACAGCCCCCCGCTGTCCACAGGTCCGGCTCCTCCGGCCGACTCCATCATATCAGGTTCATCACTCATTGAACTGCTCTCCGATATCGTTTCAACCGCTGGTTCCTCGTCATAATCATCGATGTACCCCTCCATTGGAGTTGGTGTTGAGGCATGCTGCCCCACAAACTCCACCGGGTTACCTTTGAGGGCCTGAACAAGCGGGTTTTCCGCATCGTTCATTCGTTCACGAATGTCTATGAGCAGGCGCTTGATCGAGGTCTTGAGCAGTTCTACCTCGTCCCTCAGCTTAAGAAGTTGAATCTCCGGATCTTCCGAAGACGCTGACGAGATGATGCTGTCGACCTGCGCCTGGTTGACTGCCATAGTGATCTATCAGTTACTATCTGAGATATTTAATAGTTAGGACCTGAAAAATAAGGATTATTATAAAAAGATTTTATTAAAATTCAGAATTATTCCAGAGATCTTCAAAGCTCAATTATGTCATGATCTGTCATGTTTTTACCACCTCACAGTATCCATCAAACCCGGATGTAAATGATATATTTTTAAATGCGATCAGGCACAGAACTCTGCCGATAGTAAAATCATTCTTGGAACAATGAGATGAGAACAATAATCGATGTCGCACGAGGCGTCAGGCCAGCTGATCTGGTTGTTACCAACGCTCATATCTTCAATCCCTTCATCAGGGAATGGGAGGAGAATTCACTCGCAATTCAGGACGGCAGGGTTGCAGGTATAGGTAAATACCAGGGAGTGCATGAACTTGATCTTCACGGGATGGCAGTTATTCCGGGGTTGATCGATGCCCATGTACATATTGAGAGTTCACTGCTCCCCCCTGTCGAGTATGCCCGGGTTGTGCTTATGCACGGAACTACCACCGTGATTGCAGACCCTCACGAGATCGCAAATGTCTGCGGAATGGCAGGTATTGAATACATGCTTTCAACCCGGAAAGACTCCCCTCTTGATCTTCTCTTTACTCTTCCTTCCTGTGTTCCTGCAACGCCTCTTGATGAATCATTTGAGATACTGAAGGCTGAAGATCTTGCTGAGTTCATCGGCAGGGAAGGTGTCATAGGACTTGGAGAGATGATGAACGTGCCAGGAACACTGAATCAGGATCCTGAGGTGATCAGGAAACTCGCTTTGTCAGTTATCCGTGAAGGTCATGCCCCTTTTCTTACCGGTCCGGATCTTCAGGCGTATATAGCGGCAGGCATTCAGTCAGATCACGAGACAATCTCATTAGAAGAAGGTCTTGAAAAGATAAGTGCGGGGATGTATTTGTATATCAGAGAAGGTTCAACGGAGCAGAATCTAAAACCTCTTCTTCCGATCGTCTCTGCCAACACCGCAGACCGGTGTTCATTCTGTACAGATGACCGGCATGCAGACATGTTAGTCGAAACAGGTCACATCGACGACTGCATCAGAAAAGCAATTGCATCAGGTCTTGAACCCGAACTCGCTTACCGCATGGCGACCCTCTCACCAGCTGAACGGTTTGGATTACATGATCGTGGAGCCCTCACTCCAGGCAGGCTTGCAGACTTCTGTGTTATTGACGATGTAAACTCCTGTAATGTGATCAGGACCTTTAAACAGGGAAAAGAGATCAGGGATCTTCCCTACCTGCCTCCACCAGCCTGCGAGTACCTGTTCAGATCACGTGTCCCTGCAGTAGAAGAGATTCGGATCAGAGGGGAGGGGATTGCCCGGGTTATCGGGATTATTCCTGGGCAGATTGCTACCGAATCGCTTACATATGAGATATCAGGAGAATCGTTTATTGACCCAGGAAGGGATATACTCAAGGTTGTGGCAGCCTCAAGGTACGATGACAGCAGGGTGGGTACCGGGCTTGTGCATGGTCTGAAATTAACAGAAGGTGCTATCGCAGGTAGTGTAGCACATGATTCACATCATGTCATTGCAGCAGGAACCTCAGATGAAGAGATCCTTCAGGCCTGTCGTGAAGTTATCAGACACCGGGGAGGGATGGTCTGTGTTCACGACGGAGTCTCTACAACTCTGCCATTATCCTGCGCAGGCCTGATGTCCGAGGATCCATATTCCAGAGTTTTTGAGCAGTTAACACAGCTCAATACGATGACTGATATGATCGGTGCCATCACAAATCCATTTATGTATCTCTCATTTCTCTCACTGACAGTGATACCAGCCCTGCGGATTACCCCAGGAGGAGTGTTTGACTGCAAAACTTTTGCGCATGTTCCCCTGTTCATTGATGATGGCGAATCATAACAGAGAGTGGACTGGCTAACCCGGCACCCTTATCCTCATTCACTTCAACTTTTTACAGATAAATTATGCGAAAAATAATCCTGCTGCTTTTGATCAGTATCTCTGTCCTGTTCGTGTCCGGCCAGGTATTGGCAGATTCCGATAGTACTCTGAAAACTGCCAGAGATCACTTTGAGATGGGAAATGCGTTCTATAGTTTTGGTATTGTTGATAATGCAACCCGTGAATACCAGATTGCAGTCAGTATGGATCCAAACATGTCTGATGCCTGGAACAATCTGGGTCTGACACTTACAACACAGAAGAGATACACAGAAGCAAAGGCAGCGTTGGAGAACGCAACCCGCCTGAACTCAACAGACTCTGAAGGATGGTACAATCTGGGTTACACACTTGGAATGCTTGGAAATAAGTCAGAGGAGATAACAGCGTATGAGAAGGCAATCAGTTTCAATCCAAACATGACAATTGCCTGGCGCAACATAGGGGTCGTCAGATATGAACAGCAGAATTATACCGGGGCCGCTGATGCTCTTGAGAGGGCAACAATATCTGACCCAAAGAGTGCAATCGGGTGGTATTATCTCGGAACTGTCTATGAAAAGACTGGAAACCTCACTGGTGCTGCTGATGTTCTGAAGCATGCGGTCGATCTGGACAAAAATCTCACGATGGCAAAAGACCGGCTTAAGGCAGTGGAGAAGAACCTCTCAAACATTACTTCATCTGCTCCGGTTCAATCAGCAGGCAAAAAAACTCCTCTGCCGGCAGCAATTGTTATACTGTCAGTGATAGGTGCAGCAGCAGCGATATCATTCAGAAGGTAACCCTTTAGATCTATTTCCGGGATTTTATATCCCAGGTATTTTTCCGTATAATCCAGACAGGATGAGCAGCAGCACCGGCTGGTGTACCAGATAGATAATGAGTGAATACCTTCCCGGAATGGATGGGATATGAAGCATCTGTTCAACCCATACCGGCAACCGGAACGAACGAAGGCCATTGGGATACAACCATGCCCCCATTGCCATACCCACGAGGAACACACCAAACCAGGGAATCAGTGGTGTGTAATCCACGGAGATATAGTCAACCGGGTGAATTCCAGCCCATAACAACCAGATTGGGCCGTCCGGGAGGGTGATCATCCATCCGGCAAGGAGAATTATGATGCCCGGAATTACTGTTTTTTTTCCAAGCCTGAAGAAGAGTGGGGCGAGGATCGTTGAGGTCCCAATGAGCTGCAGGATGCCAAAGAGCACGTATCCTTCTCCATGCAGGAAGATACAGGTCCCAACAGTGACAAGAAGTCCGACCCCGATAAGAAAAATGCCTCTTCTAAAAAATGGGAGGGCACGAGTAAACCCTGCAATAGATGGGGGAGTTCTTCCTGCACGAAGTGCAACCGCAACTCCGGCAATGAGCACAAACAGGGCGGCGGTCATGTATCCAAACAGCCGCCAGAAACCATGTGATGTCTCAACCAGATAGAGCGAGAAGAAGGAGAGATCAAAAACGAGATGGAATATCACCATCATGCAGATGGCAACTCCCCGGGCTGCATCCAGTTCAACATACCTGCCACGCACCGGGGCTTTTGTCATCAATCAGGTCTGTTGACTTCCGCAGGACTGGCAAAACCGTGACTGCGAAGGAATTCGTGAGCCGCACTGGATACAATACTTCCAGGATATACTTCCCTTCTGTTGTTTCTCTCCTGCAGATTCTGCACGTAACCGAACAGGGGAGATATCCGGCTTTTCCATGATGATGCGGACAGAACCTTCCTGGACCGGAATTGAGGGAGGAACCTTTTTAGCTGCCGGGGGGACTGAGGGAACTCTTGGAACAACTGGTGCAGGTTCAGCACGGAGAGCCGGTTTTACAGGCTCTGGTGGAGGTGGCTGCCGATAAGCCGGGGCAGGAGGTTGAATCGGTTCTGGAGTTCGTATCTCATCTGCCTGAGGTTCATACGCGATCGGAACCGGCGGGGATACAGGCTGGATCACCTCCGGGGAAAGGGTGGGAACCGGAGGAGCCTGATGTACTCGAGGGGGGACATAACTCACTTGAGGTAATTCAGGTGCAGGCTGCGGCTGCATAACCGGCTCCGGGTATGTTCGCTGTTCCTGTGCTGGAGAGGTCACAGGTTCATCCAACCTGATCTCCTGCTTTTCAATCCGTTCAGGTGGGTATCCATTGATTGCAGTGAACCACTCTCTGCATTCGGTCTCGGGTTCGCTGATAAGCCCGGTGAAGACAAGTCGCATTACGCGTTGCTGCCCACCTACTTCCATTGAGATAGCAAGGCTTGGGCGATCCCGCTCATCTCGTTCAAGTTCAGCCTGTTTGATCACAGAGAACGGTATCTCCTTTGTTATCTGCCCGGTGCCCTGTCTGGCACTGTCGATCAGGATGAGCCGTTCGCTGGTGAGAACTGCGAGAAATACAAAGTCCTTGATCCTGATCCCGTCAGTATACCGGACCATGATCTCTCCGATATCAAGGAGTTTGAACGGGTTGAACTTCCCACCATTTGGATCCCCCTCATCACCACGGGGCCCTTTGATGTTATC